>NZ_WQGD01000006.1:0-270290 GCF_013034475.1 Ruegeria sp. HKCCA6837 | reverse complement strand
TGCGCAACCATAACCACACGCCCTTCGGCCGGATTGTCGAAGCGCGACAACAAGGTCCCCTCAATGAACTCCTGCGCCTTGACCAGCTCGGCTTCGGAGCCGGCATCTCCGGCTTTCAGCAGGTCATCGATGATGATGTAATCGGCGCCATGACCGGTGACAGAACTTCCAATGGAGACAGCCTTACGGCTGCCTCCCTTTGTGGTGCGGATTTCTTCTGAGGTGTTGCCCTTTTTAGCCAAGACCGTTTCAGGGAACATTTCCCGGTACCAGCGCGCAGACATGATCCGACGACAATCTTCGGAATGTTTGCGCGCCAGATCCAACCCATAGCTGGCAACGATGATCTTGGCGCTGGGGTTATGACCGAGAAGATAAGCGACATATGCAACGGCCACGGTGACCGATTTCAGGCAACGTGGCGGGATGTTGATGATCAGTCGCTTGTTTTCGCCTCGACGGACATTGTCCAACTCATGGCACATGGCCCGCACATGCCAGGCCGGATCAAAGCTGCGGTCAGTTCCCTGGTGCAGCGTGCCAAACACACGCCAAACGAAGGGAAAGAAATTGTCCCGGCAAACCTCGCGAGCGGCTTGCACGACGATTTTTGGATCAGGAGTCGTCATCTTCCGCCTCCTCGTTTTCCAGATCACCGTCACCGTCCAGTTGGCTGGAAAAGAAATCCCGGAGGATGTCGTAGTCGACAGCGTCGGGCTCAACCGTACGGACGCTTTCTTGCGCGTCCAATTCACTTGCGTTGAACAGATCTGTGTCCAGCTTAAGCAGCGCCATCAACAATTTCGTGTCGCCCTTCAACGCGCCTGCCGTGAACCGCTTGGCAATTGCCTCAGCCTTGGAAATCCGGATTTCGTGGCTGCCTTCGCGAACCGTAATCTTGGTTTCCAATTCACGTTTCAAGCTGGCATTCACCCCCTTGGCACCTTTCGGCCGCCCTTTCGGATTGCCGGATCGGCCTTTTTTGAATTGGGTCGCTTTGGGCGGTTTGCCGTAGCCGACCTCATACTCTTTCGTATCGTCAGACATGACCCACCTCCTGTTCTGAAGTGGTATCGTTGGCCGCAAAACGCGCATCGAACGTCTGGCCTGTTACCGCGTGCACGGCGCTATCACCGGTCATCTCCTGCCAACGGCGGATGGCCACATCGACATAAGCCGGGTCGAGCTCAATAAGCCGCGCTTGGCGCCCGGTTTTCTCAGCTGCCAGCAGAGTCGCGCCGGACCCGCCAAAGGCGTCCAGCACGACATCGCCGCGGTGGCTCACATCCATGATGGCATCTGCAACCAGAGCTGTCGGCTTCACCGTGGGATGATCCGCGAGATCCGCCTCGCGCCCTGCCCCAAAGCTGTTCACACCGGCGTAATCCCAGACGTTGGTCCGGTTGCGCCCGTGTTTGCCCAGCTCGACGTTGTTGATGTGCGGCGCACCAGGCTTCTTGAAAATGCAAATCAGCTCATGCTTTGAGCGATAAAGGCTGCCCATGCCTCCGTTCGTCTTGTTCCAGACGCAGAGATTGATGAGGTCCAATCCAGCTGCTTTGCCCGCCGTAATCAGTTCTTCGATATGACGCCAGTCCATGCAGATCATCGCGATGCCTCCGTTCGGCAGGCAGTCAAACAACTGCGTGATCGCGCCTGAAAGAAAGCCGCGGAACTCGCTATCCGTCATTTCTCCCGACGCCATGGCAAACTCGCGGTGTTCGGCGCTATTGCCGGACCGCACATGCCCATTGACAGGCACGTTGTAAGGCGGATCGGTGAAGACTATCTGCGGGGTCTCGCCTTCCAGCAAGGTGTCGTAGCTCTGGGCTTGAAGGGCGTCCCCGCAGAAAATGCGATGATCTCCGAGAACCCAGAGGTCGCCCGGCTCCGTGACTACGGGTGCCGCAGGGTCCGGCGTCTCAACAGTTTCCGCTACAGATACCGTCACCTCACCGACGCTGTCGATAATGATGTCGATCTCCGGTGTTTCGAACCCTGTGATGTCCAGATCAAAGTTCAACTCGCCATCAAGGCTGAGGTCCATCAGCTCGGCAAATTCGATCTGCAACGCCGCTTCATTCCAGTCCGACAATTCCGCCAGCTTATTGTCCGCAATGCGCAGAGCGCGCACTTCCGCTTCTGACAAATGATCCGCGACAACAGTCGGTACGGAATTCAACCCCAGGGCCTTAGCGGCCTCATAGCGGCCATGACCCGCGATGATTGTGCCCGAACCATCCAACAGGATCGGAGTGACAAAGCCAAACTGGGCCACCGATGCTTTCAGTTTGTCGACATTCTTGGCCGCGTGCACGCGGTTGTTGTTGGCGTAGGGCTTGATCTGGCTGATCTGGGATTGGATAACTTTTTCGGCCATCCAGATAGGCGTATTGGACGCCCGAACGTCGCTGTGTGTGTTTTTGGCAGGCATAACCGCCTCCTTTTGCGTGACGCCGCGCGGACGTCGAGATGGAGGGATCGCGCTGGAAAATCGGAGAGAGCACAAATCGCAACTCCCCGGACCAATCGATCCGAGACGTTGCTCCTTTGAATGCTCTCTGCGGAAACCTGTGTTTCCAATGAGTGCTGCCTGCGGGAGCAGTTTCCCGCCCTGATAGTCCGGGCGATTAGGTCGAATGTAGGTGCCATCAATACGAGACGCAACCCCCCAAACTAAAAGTAACCAATTAAGATTGTTGACGAATAATCGGGGGTACGCCAGCAACGCCCTTCAAAACACACGCCTCAAGTAATCGCTTCAGAAAGAGCTGGACTGTTGCCGTCAACCACGCATCACTGAACCCACGCCCGAGCCATTCGGGCGCTCCTCGGTACCGGGGTTCGGCATCTAGCCAGCCCCAAATCAGAGGAGACAATACATGTCCAAGCGGAAGCAAACCAAAATTGACAAAGTGCAACACTTGTTGCGCCGCCCGAGCGGCGCCAGCCTTGAGGCGCTCTGCAAAGCAACGGGATGGCAGCCTCATTCGGTCCGAGCAGCTCTAAGCGGTCTGCGGAAAAAAGGCGTCACAATTGAACGGCGGACATCCGACAAACCAAATGGACCATCCACATATCATCTGGCGGCGGGAACTGGAGAAGCGTCATGACCAAGACGAGCGATGTCGCCGATCTCGCCGCCATGGGTCGATCGGATCTGGTCACGCTTTGGCAGCAACTGTTTGATCAACCCGCCCCCGCCATGCTCAGCCAACCCTTTCTGCGCCGCTTTATCGCCTTTGAGATGCAGTCCCGCCGTCATGGCAGGCTACCCCGCCAGGTCAAAGCCACGCTGGAAAAGGGCTCTGGGAAGAAACCCCGGCCTACATGCCCTGCCCTAAAACCCGGCGGGCGCCTGCTACGCGAGTGGAATAGTGTGACCCATGTAGTCGACGTTACAGAAGACGGCTTCACTTGGAACGGTCGGTCCTATCGCTCACTCTCGGCCATCGCCCGAGAGATTACCGGCGCGCATTGGTCAGGGCCGCGTTTCTTTGGGCTCACCGGCAAGGCGGCCAAATGAGCCCGCGCCGTAAAATCCGATGCGCCATCTACACGCGCAAGTCCTCAGAAGATGGTCTGGATCAGGACTTCAATTCGCTGGATGCGCAATATGAGGCCTGCGCGGCCTATGTCGCAAGCCAGCGACATGAAGGCTGGACCCTGTTGTCCGGGCGCTACGATGACGGTGGCCTGTCGGGCGGCACCCTAGAGCGACCCGCCCTTCAGCGCCTTCTTGAAGAGATCGATGCCGGGCGTATTGACATGGTGGTGGTCTACAAGATTGACCGGCTGACCCGGTCGCTTGCCGACTTCTCTAAGCTGGTCGACCGGCTGGAACAGGCAAACTGTTCTTTTGTGTCCGTCACGCAGGCCTTCAATACCTCATCTTCCATGGGCCGGTTAACGCTGAATGTGCTGTTGTCCTTTGCTCAGTTTGAACGGGAAGTCACCGCCGAACGTATTCGCGACAAGATTGCAGCGTCGAAGAAGAAGGGGCTTTGGATGGGTGGCAACCTGCCTCTGGGCTATGATCGCCACCCCGATCCGAAGGCAAGAACGCTGGTGGTGAATGAAGAGGAGGCCAGAACGGTCCGGCATCTCTTTGGGCTTTATGACGAGCTTGGTTGCCTGCGCAAAGTAGAAGAACGGGCAACGGCAGAAGACCTGCGGTCAAAACGGGTTGTTCGGACAGATGGCAGTGTGAAGGGGGATTGTCCGCTGTCACGGGGTCAAATCTATTACCTGCTGCGCAATCCGGTCTATCTCGGAAAAATCCGCCACAAGGATAAGATCTGGGACGGACAACATCCGGCGATCATCGATCAGGACATCTGGGACCGGGTGCAGGAAAAAATGCGACAGGCCTCCAACCGCTCGCGGGCACGCGGCGACTCCGATGCGCGCCAACACTCCACTGACCCCGGGGCCTGGCTCACCGGTCTGCTGTATGACGAAACTGGTGATCGGTTGACGCCGACCCACACCACGCGCAAAGGCCGACGGTTGCGCTACTATATCTCCAATCGACTGATCTCAGGCGGCAAGGATATCTCTGGCTGGCGACTGCCCGGCCCAGCGCTGGAAAACGCGGTCATTGATGTCATCGTCAGACATTTGCAAGACGCCGCCGCGGCGCACCAAGTACTGGCGCAGCCGGAGGCCGGGTCAGCCGAGGCAGTTCAGACTTCAGTTGCGGATTTAGTAACCCGGCTTCTAGGCCATGGCTGTCAGATCGGCGCTGCTCTTCTGGCCAAAGGCAAACTTGCACGAGGACAGATCGACCTCGAATTTAACCCCAAAACTCTGGCAAGCGCACTTGGCATCGCGGCCGATCATCTGCACCCGGATCTCACCCACGTCACCGCATCTTTCGATCTGTGCCGCCGCGGCGTCGAGGCCAAGGTCATCGCCGGAGACATGGCACCCCAACCTGATCCCCACCTCCGGTCCATGCTGATCCGCGCCCATGGCTGGGCCCGTGATCTGAAGGCCGGAGTTCAACTGATGGAGATTGCCCGCCGCGAAAGCGTCCCTGACGCCTTCATCCGCACCCGTGCTCAGCTCGCCTTTCTCTCACCAAAGATTCAAACGGCGATTCTCGACGGGAGCCAGCCGCCCGAACTCACACTCAAGCGTCTGGTCAGCGTGACCCACCCACTTGAATGGTCCGAACAGGAACGCCTGTTCGGCTTCTGACATCTCCAGCTCCTGCGTCCCTGATACAGACTTCGCCCTCCCTGATCCGGCGGAACAATTCCCTGTTCGCACGAGGAAATTCCCTGTTCCACCTTTTAGGGAATTTGCAACATAAACCTCTGAGAAACATACAGTTCTGATAGAAGAAATGACGGAAGTCAGTCCCGGTTTGCGAATATTCCCTGTAAATTGCAGGTTATCAGGGAAATCCAGCCCAAAGCGACCCCGCTAAAATGCGACACTGAGACTCGCGCCTGAATTGTCCTCTGAATGTACGGTTTGCTTCGTCTCTGATTGAAAGCGCATGCGCCAACGCGCGGGAATTGCGTAACAATTCCGGATCAGAAAATACAACTGAAGTGAGACAGGTATGAGTGGCGGGGAGACAGGGATTCGAACCCTGGGAACGCTCTCACGCCCAACGGTTTTCAAGACCGCCGCATTCGACCACTCTGCCACCTCCCCGTTGAAGGCAGGGTCTAAGGCCAAGTTTGATCAGAGGCAAGTCGAAAACGGGAAATCTTGCCGAAGACTTTTCAGCGGTCTTTCCATGACACTTCAGCCACGTTATGATCGGCGTGAAAGACCGCAACAGGCTGGCATCCAGAACCAGCAGATCGGCAGCGGGGTTCGGAAAACGAAACCCCTTCAGGCAAGGGATAAGCAGATGAAGCGAGCGATCGAGACACGCCCGGGGCCCAAGAGGCTGGCGTTTCTAGCGTTATCTTTAACGATTTTGGCCGGATGTGAAGAGGCCTTGGGAACCGCGGAAACAGCGGAAAAGCCCGACGAGAATGAGGGCAAAATCGAGCTTTTTCCCCAAACGACCAGTGAGTCGCAACGCGATGTCGAAGCGCCCAACGTGTTCGGTGTGACCGAAGCAGGGCTTTGGGACGGGCGGCCCTCGCTGGGTGGGATTTGGGTTGCGCATCCAGACGTGACCCAACCCGAGCGCGTGGTGATCAAAAACACGGCCAACAACAAATCGGTAACTGGAGCCCTGTTCCGTCGCGAACGCAACTTGCCTGGCCCGGCGCTTCAGGTTTCGTCCGCGGCAGCTGAACAGCTTGGATTGTTGGCCGGTGCCCCCACAAAACTTAGTGTTGTGGCTTTGCGTCGTGAAAAGATAGAAGAACCCCCAGCTGACGAGACCCCACAGGCCGAAGATTCCGCAGAAGAAACCGTCACAGCCTCGGCCGATACGGCAACCGATGGCCAAAGCACAGGTGATCCTGAAAAGCCTGCTAAACGCAAGTGGTGGCAGAAGAAAGAAACCGCTGTGGCCGCGGCAGGTACAACGGCTGTTGTCGCGAGTGCCGCCGGCACAGAAGATGACGCCGCAGCAGACGCAGATACCACCAGCGACTCCGCTGAGGCTTCAACATCAGCGAGTGAACAGACAGAAACCCCGGCTGAGAATCCTGCCAAACGGAAATGGTGGCAGAAGAAAGCACCAGCCGCAGCCGCTGCGGGAACCGCTGTGGCAGCGGCGGATGCAGCCACGAATGGCGCAGAAGTAACAGCCGAAGCCGCAGCTTCTGTGTCCTCTCCGGCCTTGTCGGATGCGCCGGTCGAAGCCCCGGCAGAGAAACCCGCCAAGCGGAAATGGTGGCAAAAGAAAGATCCAGCCGCGATAACTGAAACACCGCTGGATCCGATCGATGGCGCTGCCGCCGCTATTGATGCGACCGAAGCGACCCCAGCAGCAGCGGCAGCCACCACAACCGCGACTACACAACTGAGCAAACCATTTGTTCAGATCGGAACCTTCAGCGTCGAGGAGAACGCGAACTCCGCTGCTCAAAAAGTGCGCAGGAACGGCATGTCCGCAGTTGTTCGGGAACTGAAAACAGCAAATAACACCGTCTGGCGGGTGCTGGTTGGACCTGCCGCAACCCGGGCCGAACGCAAAGCCATTCAGAAGGACGTAAAAGACCTTGGCTTCAAAGACGCGTTCACCGTATCCGACTGAAACAGGGAGACGCAGCATGTTAGCCTCGATGCGCACATCCGTACTGGCCATGGGGATTGCCCTCATGGGCCTGCCCGCACACGCTTTTGATACCACAGCCCGCGCGGCTTATGTGATTGATCAGACCACCGGCACTGTTCTTCTGTCAAAAGACGCCGACCAGCCCCTGCCGCCCGCGTCGATGTCTAAGCTGATGACGCTCTATGTGGCGTTTGAAGCCCTGCGGGACGGGCGCTTGACGCTAAACGAAACCCTGCCTGTGTCTGAACACGCGATGAGCTATGGCGGCTCGACCATGTTCCTGAACACTCAGGATCGGGTCACGGTCGAAGACCTGCTGCGCGGCATCATCGTTTTGTCGGGGAACGATGCCTGCGTCGTTATCGCCGAAGCACTTAGCCCCGACGGAACCGAGGCCGGGTTTGCGCGGTACATGACCCAACGCGCGCAGCAGATGGGCATGAACAATTCCAATTTTGCCAACTCAAACGGCTGGCCTGCCGCCGGTCATATGATGTCAGTGCATGATCTGGCCGTTCTTGCGGATCGCTTGATTTCGGACTTCCCCGAATATTACCCTCTCTTCGCCGAGGAAGTTTTTGAATTCGACGGCCGCGCGCCGTCAAATGCCCGCAATCGCAACCCGCTGCTGAAGCTGGATATCGGCGCGGATGGTTTGAAAACCGGCCACACGCAAGAGGCCGGCTATGGCCTTGTCGGTTCTGCCAAACAGGGTGATCGGCGCGTTATCTTCGTGCTAACCGGCCTCGACACCACCGGCCAGCGTGCAGAGGAGGCTGAGGCCGTGGTTAACTGGTCGTTTCGAAATTTTGTCGAGAGGACAGTTGCCAACGCGGAAACGCCGATAGCCGAAGCCCAACTGTGGATGGGTAAGAAAAAGACCGTCGGGCTTGTGGCCGAAGGTGATCTGAACGTGCTGTTCCCGGTTCTGGGCACCCAAAATGTCGAGGCCGAAGTTGTGTATGACGGCCCAATCAACGCGCCAGTCCAGAAAGGCCAGCAATTGGCTGAACTGGTGATCAAGCCCGAAGGACTGCCCGAGATCCGGCGCCCGCTTGTGGCTGCCGAGGACGTGGCCGTAGGAGGCTTTGTCGTGCGGATGCTGACCGTTGGTGGCATCGTATTGAAAGATGTGATCAACAACCCGCTGGAGTCGATGTGACGAAAGCGGGGTTATTTCTGACCTTCGAAGGCATTGACGGATCAGGCAAGTCAACCCAGGCGCGCATGCTGGCGGATCGTCTGCGCGCGCAGGGACATGAGGTCGTGCTGACACGCGAACCCGGCGGCTCACCGGGGGCTGAGGAAATTCGCCGCCTTGTTCTGGAAGGCGACCCGGATCGGTGGTCGGCCGAGACAGAGTTGCTGCTGTTCACCGCAGCCCGCCGCGACCATCTGGAACGCACCATCGAACCCGCTCTTGCGGAAGGGAAAGTGGTGATTTGCGACCGTTTTGCCGACAGCACGCGGATGTATCAGGGCTTGTCACGCGGCAACCTGCGCAGTCTGGTAGACCAATTGCACAACCTGATGATCGGGCGCGAGCCGGATATGACGCTGCTGATCGATATGGATCCGGAAACGGGCTTGTCGCGCGCTAAAGGCAGGCAAGGCACCGAAGAGCGGTTCGAGGATTTCGGTCCCGATCTGCAAAAGAAAATGCGCGCGGGCTTTCTGGCGCTGGCTGATGAATTCTCGGGCCGGTTTCGCGTCGTAAATGGCAACAGAGACATGGACAGCGTTGCGCAGGATGTGACAGATATCGTTCAAGTAGCTTTGCGGTAGACGATGAGCGACGATACTCCTTCTCCGGATCAGGTGCCGGGTGCACCGCATCCGCGCGAAACCGCTCGGCTATTTGGCCAGGACGCGGCTGAACACGCATTTCTGACGGCCTACAATTCCGACAGGCTGCATCACGGTTGGTTGCTGACCGGGCCGCGCGGCGTCGGCAAAGCAACGCTGGCGTGGCGGATCGCGCGATTTTTGCTGGCCACCCCCCCGGCAGATGACGACGGCTTGTTCGGAGCGCCGCCACCGCCAGAAACGCTCGAAATTGATCCTGATCATCCGGTGTCGCATCGCATGCAGGCCGGAGCCGAACCAGGATTGGCTGTGGTCACCCGATCACCAAACGATCAAGGGCGGTTGCGCGGCGAAATTGTAGTGGACGATATCCGCAAGCTTGGAAAATTCTTTGGTCTGTCCTCGGCTGATGGTGGACGCCGGGTGGTAATTGTGGATTCGGCGGATGAAATGAACATCAGTGCTGCCAACGCGCTGTTGAAGATGCTGGAAGAGCCGCCTGCGCGCACCACACTTTTGCTCGTGTCGCACCAACCTTCGCGCTTGCTGCCAACCATCCGGTCGCGCTGCCGCACGCTGCGCCTTGGCCCGCTGAGTCCGCAGGACATGCAAACCGCCCTGTCGCAAACCGGAACAGAAGTTCCCGCCCAGACTGAACACCTGGCCGCACTTGCGGCAGGATCAGTTGGGGATTCTGTGCGGTTAATCAATCTTGGCGGTCTGGACATTTATGCCGAGCTGATCGCCATTCTGGGCACCCTGCCCCGTATGGACCGGCAACGCGCACTGGCGTTGGCCGAAGCCGCAGCACAGCGCGGTGCCGCTGATCGTTTCGAGTTGTTGCTAACGCTGATCGACGTCGCCTTGTCACGGCTGGCTTTGACTGGCGCAACCGGTACACCCCCCGTTCCCGAAGCGGCCCCAAACGAAGGTGAAACGCTGATGCGTCTTTCGGCTTCCCCCGATCAAGCCCGGCGCTGGGCAGAAGTTGCCGCGACAATCACGGCACGCGCACGGCATGGTCAGGCGGTGAACCTTGACCCTGCCGCTCTGGTCCTAGATACGGTGTTCAAGATACAGGAAACCGCCGGTCAGAACAGATGAGCGACACCCCCCAGATTACCGACAGCCACTGCCATCTGGACTTCCCGGATTTTGACGGCCAGTTGGACGAGATCATCACGCGCGCGGCCGAGGCTGGCGTGACCCGCATGGTCACGATTTGCACCAAGCTACGCAATGAACCCAGCGTCCGTGCGATTGCCGAGGCCCATGCGCCCGTCTTCTATGCCGCCGGCACGCACCCGATGAGTGCGGCGGATGAGCCGATAGCGTCGGTCGACGAACTGGTTGCCTTGGCCCAGCACCCGAAATTCGTCGGCATTGGAGAGTCTGGTCTGGACTACCACTATACCGCCGACAGTGCGGAAGTGCAGAAACAATCCTTGCGCATCCATATCGAAGCGGCCCAGCGCACTGGCTTGCCCCTGATCATTCACGCCCGCGCAGCGGATGATGACATGGCCCGAATTCTGGCCGAGGAGTATCGCAACGCACCCTATTCCTGCGTTATGCACTGCTTCTCTTCTTCTGCCGAATTGGCCAAGGCCGCGCTGGATCTGGGCTTTTACCTGTCCATGTCCGGCATCACCGCCTTCCCCAAAAGCCAGGAGCTGCGCGATATTTTCGCAACTGCACCGGTGGACCGCGTTCTGGTGGAGACCGATGCGCCCTATCTGTCCCCACCACCCTATCGTGGCAAACGTAACGAACCCGCCTACACCGCCCACACAGCCCGGAAAGGGGCTGAGGTTTTCGGCATGGACTATGCCGCTTTTGCAGCCCAGACACAGGCCAATTTTGACCGCTTGTTCACCAAGGCCGCGCTGTACAAGGCCGCTGCATGACCGGGATGCGTTTTACAATTCTGGGCTGCGGTTCCTCGGGCGGCGTACCTAGGCTGGGCGGCCAATGGGGCGACTGCGATCCTACAAACCCGAAAAACGTGCGCCGCCGCTGTTCGCTGCTGATTGAACGCGAGGGGCCGGATGGAACGACCTCGGTTCTGGTCGATACCACGCCGGATATGCGCAGCCAGTTGCTGGACTCAGGCACCGGGCGGTTGGATGGGGTGGTCTATACCCATTCGCACGCGGACCATGTGCATGGGATCGACGACCTCCGCATGATCGTGTTCAACATGAAAACGCGCGTACCCGTCTGGGCGGATGGTGACACACAGAACGCCTTGTTGGGCCGTTTCGGATACGCGTTCATTCAGCCCGAAGGATCCCCTTATCCGCCGATCCTGGACCTCAAATCCATTGATGGCCCTTTCGACATCGATGGTCCCGGTGGCCCTATTTCGCTGCGCCCGTTCAAAGTGAACCACGGCTCGATCGACTCTCTTGGATTCCGCATCGGTCAGCTTGCCTATCTGCCGGACGTTGCCGAGATTTACGACGACGCCTGGCCCGAGATGGAAGGGTTGGACTGGCTGATCATCGACGCCCTACGCCGCTCCCCGCACCCGACCCACGCGCATCTGGAAAAGACACTGGGTTGGATCGACAAGCTGCAACCGAAACGCGCGGTGCTAACCAACATGCATATCGACCTCGACTATGCCACGGTTGACGCTGAAACTCCGGACTACATCACCCCCGCTTTTGATGGGATGGTGATCCATCAGGCGCACTAGACCCCTGCCCCGCGCCATCGCAATACCGCAATACGCGCGCCGCATGGGGGCCATATGCTTCAGAGCCTGATCGATGTCATTCTTCCGGTCTTTCTGGTGATCGGTGCCGGGTACACGGCAACTCGGACAGGCTATTTCAAACAAGAGCATGTCGATGGGTTGATGAAATTCACCCAAGGCTTTGCGATCCCCTGCCTGCTTTTTCTGGCCATCGCACACCTGGACCTTAGCGCCAGTTTCGACCCCCGGCTGCTGGCGAGTTTCTATTCCGCTGCAGCGTTGTGCTTCACCGTGGGCCTCTTTGGAGCACGGATCATTTTTGGCCGAGACTGGGAAGACTGCGTCGCTATTGGCTTTTGTTGCTTGTTCTCCAACTCGGTCCTGCTGGGCCTGCCGATTACCGAGCGCGCCTATGGCCCCGAGAACCTGACAGGCAACTACGCGATTATCGCCTTCCATTCTCCGTTTTGTTACGGCGTTGGGATCACGGTGATGGAGGTCGTGCGCAATCGCGGCAACGGCGGTGTACATATGGCACGCTCGGTTCTGTCCGCAATGTTCAAGAACGCATTGATCCTGGGAATTGCGCTTGGTTTTCTGGTCAACCTGACAGGTTTGGTCATCCCTGCGGTGGTCGACGAAGCCCTTGGGCTTGTCACCCGCGCGGCTTTGCCGGGCGCGTTGTTTGCTTTGGGCGGGGTCTTGGTCAAATACAGACCGGAAGGCGATCTGCGTACCATTGGTTTCGTTTGCTGCATCTCGCTGATGGTCCACCCCAGCCTAGTGTGGTTACTCGGAGCATCTACTGGCCTGCCACAGGATCTGTTCCGATCGGGTGTGTTGAATGCTGCAATGGCGCCGGGCTTTAACGCATATATCTTTGCCAATATGTATGGCCGCGCCAAACGCGTTGCCGCTTCATCCGTCCTGATCGGAACAGCGACGTCCATTCTGACCGTCTGGCTTTGGCTGACCCTTCTGGGTTAACTGTGGTGTTGACTTCAGGTCGTGCCGTAACACTTATCGCAGAAAACAGCGGGAGTACCGAATGTCACACGCCATTATTGTCGCCCATGGCCAGCCTTCCGAACCGGATCCGGCAGAAGCGGCACTGGCTGCTTTTGCAGCCAAGGTCGACGCGTTGACAAG
Organism: Ruegeria sp. HKCCA6837; assembly: GCF_013034475.1. Classification (NCBI taxonomy): domain Bacteria; kingdom Pseudomonadati; phylum Pseudomonadota; class Alphaproteobacteria; order Rhodobacterales; family Roseobacteraceae; genus Ruegeria; species Ruegeria sp. HKCCA6837. The sequence continues at coordinate 257,439 of NZ_WQGD01000006.1, read as the reverse complement.
CTCTGTGACCGTTCATTCGGCAACACTTGCTAAACCCGGCGCGCTAGAGGCGCAACTGGACGGCCTACCCGAAAACACAGTGATCTATCCGCTTTTCATGGCAAAGGGCTGGTTTGTGACCAGTGCCTTGCCGAAACGGGTCGGGGACCACGCCGCGCGAATTCTTGACCCTTTGGGCATTGACCCCGATCTGCCCACGCTTACTGCGCAGGCGTTGCATGCAAAACTGCGGGAACGGAATTGGAAAGCTTCGACAACTGACCTGGTGATCGCGGCGCACGGGTCAGGCCGCAGCCGCAACCCTTCGGCGGTGGCCAACGAATTTGCAAGACAGCTTGGCACGCAAGTTGCCTTCCAATCCATCCGCGTTGGTTTTGTCGAAGAACCGCCCTCGATTGCCGAGGCAGCACACGATGCGTCAGATCAGGCGATTTGCCTGCCGTTCTTTGCCTGTACCGGCGGGCATGTCCTAGAGGACGTCCCCGATGAGCTGGCGCGCGCCAAGTTTAACGGAACCGTTATGCCCGTCGTCGGGGAGCTTGCACCCATCCAGCACCAAATTGCAAAAAAGGTGACTGAGGCGTTCGCGTCAGTCTAACGCTCAGGGTCGCGCGTTGGTCAGTGTCGAATACAAACGATGACAGGACCGACCGTCGCGTTTCGCTTGGTACAACGCTAAATCAGCGGCATGCAGAATATCCGCCGCTTTAAGCACTTGGAACTGAGTGGACAAAGCGGTGCCAATACTGGCTGACACACTGCATTTCTGGTTTTGAAAAAGCATTGGTTCGTTCAAACGCTGGATGAGGCGGCCTGCAATTGCCTCCAACGTGTCTTCCCGCGTCAGGCCTTTAAAAACAATAACAAATTCGTCTCCTCCGACACGGGCAACCGTATCGTTATCGCGCGTTTCTTCAAGCATGATGCGGGCCGCTTGCTGTAAGACGAAATCACCTGCCGCATGGCCCAGCCTGTCATTCACGGATTTGAAGAAATCAAGATCCAGATGCATCAGAGCAAAAGCCGAATTTGCAGAGATCATATGTGCCAGCACGTGATCCATGGCCCTACGGTTTTTTAATCCGGTTAGTGTGTCGGTGTAAGCCTGCTCTTCAGCCGCCAGCATGGCGCCTTGAAGCCTCAGGTTTAGCGACCTCGACGCCTCCATTGCGGCAGATTTGGCCTCGACCAGATAAAGTAATTCAATCGCAAGGTCGGTACCTGAGAAATCCGCACTTGTCAGCGCGTAGTCCCGCACCGCATCCAGAATTGAAATTCCGAATGACAGGTTGATGACAGCGCCACCAGAATGCGGCAATGGGGCGACCAACCCCTTGAGTGCAGTTCGGGGCTCATCATGGAATTTCAGGTGCAGTTTCGCCCTGGCCATCGACATCAATGCCGGAATGGTTGTGACTGTTCTGGGACGGATCAGTTCAAAAACGTCCAGAAACCCTTGGCCCACCAGCTGCAAGTCTGGTCTCAGTTTTTGCAGGGTTGGACCGGCTTGTTGAATACACCCGTTTTGGTCCACCAACAGAAACATCGGGCAAAGCGTTTCCAGCAGACTGACAAGCTCGCGAGGATCTGTCATCCGGTCCGAGCCCCCAAATCAAAATGCCGCCCTTCTGCAAAAGCGCTTTCAACCAGCATTATGGAAATGACTTCGCTGTCTTGCTGTTGTCCCTCATGAGACAACATAACCAACGCTCCGTAGTCGTCGGCCATGGCACGCAGAACACCGACCATCACGCTGGAATAACCAGACAAACCCGGGAAGCAAAACAGTTGGTATTCTGTTGTCGAAAGCTCTCTCAATTCTAGGGCCGGTAGGGTCAAATCGGACACTGCCAACCTCACCCGGTCAGCTAGATCGTCAAGGGAATGAAGAAACTCCACATAACTGACGCCACCAAATCTAAGCAGACGGCGCAACCCTTCCATATTCGGGTGGGACACAAGGTAAGTCCCCACATCCTCAAGAATTTCCGCCCTAGGTCGGTTCAGTTCACCGCTGAGCGCGTCCAATACTCTAGCCGTTACGTCATCGTCATAGACAAGCATGGCTTCGAATTCGACAAATCCAAGCTGCGCAGTCTCGGCCACGCGCACCCAATAGGGTTGCCCATAGGTTGCGCAGACAAAAGACTGTATCGCCCGATTGATCAGACCATGCATTGGAAACCCCAATTTGGTGTTCCCTGCACTCTGGGCTGAAAAGTCTTAACAAATAGCCAAAATCCACCCTAAGTTGTAGCGAATTCAATCGGGTATCACTTCGACACTTGCTGCCTGATCAGAAATCTGTCGGCGCGCCGCCCTCAGCTTTGCGACGCTCAACAAAGGCAGCCAATTCCTCGCGAATGGCTTCATCCATCGGCGGTGCCTCAAAGCTCGAGATGATCTCCTTGAACATGTGATGGGCGCGTTCAGCCGTCCAGATGCCGCCAGCGACCTCCCACCCTTCATAGTTTTTCCAATCACTCAGAAAGGGTTGATAGAATGCAGTGGTATAACGGTCCTGCGTGTGCTGAATGCCGAAGAAATGACCGTCATTGCCAACTGCGCGGATCGCATCAAGCGCGATCTCGTCGGGACCGGTAGCCGTCAATTCTGGGTTCATATAGCGTTGAATTTGTTGCAGGATTTCACAATCCATGATGAACTTTTCCGGGCTTGCTATCAGGCCGCCTTCCAGCCATCCAGCCGCATGATAGACCATATTGGTGCCCGATTGAACGGACGCCCAAAGCGAGTTCGAGGTTTCCCAAATAGACTGTCCATCGGGCACGTTTGCGGCACAAACGCCCGAAGACCGCATCGGCAAGCCATAGAAGCGCGCCATCTGTCCGGTCATCTGGGTCGAGCGCATGTACTCTGGTGTTCCAAAAGCCGGCGCGCCGGATTTCATATCCACATTCGACGTAAAAGTTCCGATGACGCAGGGAATCCCCGGGCGCACATATTGGAACAAGGCGATCGCACACAGCGCTTCGGCCAATGACTGGGCCACAGCACCTGCCATTGTCACCGGTGCCATCGCCCCGGCCAGAGTAAAGGGTGTCACCACAATCGCCTGCCCGCGCCGTGCCAGCCGAAGGCAGCCATCGATCATCGGATGATCATGCTTTAGCGGCGAAGTCGAGTTGATGTTGGTGTACACGCGCGGGGTGGCCTCGAACTCTTCGTGGCTCAGGCCGCCAGCGATGCGCACCATTTCCATCACGTCCTCGACACGTTCCTTACCCAAAGAATAGGCATGCATGGCTTTGTCGGTCAGCGTCAGCTTGTCATAAAGCACGTCCAGATGCCGTATGCTGGCGTGGATATCGACTGGTTCAACCGGGTATCCACCCGCGAAATGGATGCAGTTGAAGTACTGCGTCAGTTTCAGAAGATTCCGGCACATCTCGCGGTTTCCGGGCACCTTCTTTCCGATTTCCATGTCCCAATAATTCGGCGGCGACGAGACATTGCCGAACAGCATGTTCTTTCCACCGATCTCGATCTTGCGATCCGGATTACGTGGCGTGATGGAAAATTGACTCGGGGCTTTCGCAATCATCTCCATGACAAAGTCGCGCCCCATGCGCACATTGTCACCTTCGATGGTGCAACCCGCCTTACGCAGGATGCCTATTGCCTCTTCGTTGTAAAATTCGATCCCGATCTCTTCAAGGATACGCATGGCCCCTTCATGGATCGCTTCGATCCCGGCCTGGTCCAACGGTTCTGTCGGACGGTCGATATTGACCGGCGGATTCCAAGGCATCTGGTCAATCACCGCACTTCCTCTGCGTGCGGCAGCCCCTGCGCGTCCTCCGCCGCGACGCTTGCGTGTTGGTGTCTCGCCCATCGTTGCCTCCGTTCCTGCGTTAAACAAGCAAGCCCATGAGACACGATTCTCGCCGCTCCGTCTACGACAGGAAATGTCGGTTTTTTATCTCGGATGGTCGATTGCCAACTTAACCCAATTGGTTTTTCGCTAGCCATTCGGGTATATGTCCAATGTCCGGCAAGACCACATCTGCCATTGGGGCCAGCACTTCTGCCTCGGCCAGACCTGTCAAAACCCCTATGGTTGTCATCCCCGCGGCACGCCCGGCTTGTAGGTCATGGAGGCTGTCCCCCACCATCGCAACCCGCGAAGGGTCAACGCCGACATGCGCAGCAAAGGCCAATAGCTGTCCGGGCCCCGGCTTAAATCCATGGCCGCTGTCATATCCAGCTATGAAATCGAAATGTTCGCTGATCCCTGCCGATTCCAGATGCTGCATCGCAGGATGTTCACTGTCATTGGTTGCAACCCCCAGCTTCAGCCCTGCCTTATGCAAGCCCTCTAGAAACGGGACCAGCGGAACAGCCGGGGACTGAGGGGCTGCGGCGGCTTCGGCATTCATCACATCCACGATCTCTTGAACGGTCATGGTATCCACATGTGCAGCCAACACATCGGCGATTTCTTCGACAGTCGCGGCGATCACAATACTGTCTTCGGCATATCGCTCTTGCTCAAGATCATAACCGATAAGGCGCCCAAGCCCGGCGGCTCGTTCTTTGTCACCATCTGTCAAGCGCAGCAGTAAACTGCGGCCAAAGCCACCCCATGTGTTGGCAAAATCAAACAGCGTACCATCTTTATCGAAGACGATTGCATCTATCGGCATCAGGTGCTCCAGCGGAAGAGGATTTCAGGTCCAATGAATGTCAGCGCCGCCGGATAAAACCGCTCTTGCCTGGGCAGGCAGATCATAGGCGATCGCATTGGCGTCACAAAACGCCATGACCCACGAATCGTCAAGCACCAGAAAGTCCATTACCGACGCCAGAAAATCCGGGTCCCCGGCGCGATCGCGCACATCTTCGATTGATGCACCCGTCGAACCCAGAAACACCGGCAAAAGCTCGTCATTTCCAACCAGCCAGCCCAGAGCCGTCAGGGCGAGTGTTTCCGCGGAATCAGATGATATTGGCATAAACTGTGCTCAGATCCAGTCATGGAAAGGGTTTATTAACCAGACTCATAAACACTTTGTTCACGCATGCAATCAACGGTGAACGGCTATGTCTGTGCAGGGAACCATCCTTGTCCTCGACGGGGTATCAACCAATCGCATCATGTTGAAAGTTCAACTGACTGCGGCTTGGTACCACGTGGTACAGGGGGAAAAAATAGATGGATTGCTGTCGCTTGTGCGTCGAACGCAACCTGATCTGGTACTGACAGCGCAGACCTTGCCGGACGGAACGGCTGCGGATGTCAAAAAGGTCATAGCAACAGTTCCCGGGCTGGAGGATGTGCCGGTTGTTGCAATTGCCGCGCAAAACGACAGGGACGCACGGTTGCGTGCCCTGAAAGATGGGCTGGACGATGTATTGACCCATCCCTTCAAGGATGCCTTGCTGCTGGCGCGTATCCGAAGCTTGCTGCGCGCACATGCAATCAGACAGGACCTGCAGGTCGGCACTGCCGCGCAACCCATTGGGTTCGGTGAGCCCGCACCAGCGATTATCCGCCCGCCCAAATCCGCAAAGGTGAGTGTTCTGACACACGCCGTGCAAACTGGCGTGCTGTGGCAAAAGGCGTTGAGCGATCAGCGCCAACACACATTGTCCTGGCACTTGCAGTCGAACCTTCAAGGCTTCCTGTCCGGAGCTGTCCCAGATGCTATCGTGGTCGAACTGGGCCCGCATCCCTCCGATCTGAATATTCTGGCGGATCTCAGATCGCGGGGTGTCACGCGTAATACCGTCTTGATCGGAGTGCTAAAAGACAACGACGCTGTTCAGGCATCCGAAGCCTTGGATCGGGGTGCGGATGCCGTGTGCCTGGGTGGGTTCTGTGCGCAGGAAATCCAGCTTCGATTGGACAACCAGATCGCGCGTAAGGCCCGGCTGGACCACATGCGTATATCGCTAAAAAAGGGGCTTGCCGATTCCTGGGTCGACCCGCTGACGGGGCTGCACAATCGCCGGTTTGCCATGCGCGCGCTGGACCAGATCGCACGTGAATCCGCTCGAACCAAACGCGGCTTTGCGGTCATGCTGGCTGACCTCGATCACTTCAAGACAATTAATGACGACCACGGTCACGCCAGCGGCGATCACGTTCTTAGGCAGGCCGCAGAGCGCTTGCGTAGCGCTCTTGGTCCAAGGGGGTTTGTCGCCCGCATAGGTGGAGAGGAGTTCATGATTGGAGTGCCGGATGTGTCACCCAAACAAGCGGTGCGGCTCGCTGAAACTCTCTGCGGCAGTATCTGTAGCGCGCCGTTTAAACTTTCTGAACAGGGACCAGAGGTCAACGTGACAGTCAGTATCGGGCTGAAAATGTCTCTGGACGCGTTCCCCGGTCGGGACAGCCACACTCCGCATGTAGAGACCCTGATTCAATCCGCTGACAAAGCGTTGTATTCGGCGAAAAAAGCCGGACGCAATCAGGTGAGCATCCGGCAAAGCGCAGCCTGACGCCGGTCAGTCCTTTTTCTTGTGTTTATGCGGGCCACGTTTGACGACATCTTGCAATCGATCTGCATAGGCCTGCCTTTCCTCATCGCTCATGGCGGTGACGCGGATCAGCCATTGCGCTTGCAGTGCCCCTTGCAGGTTGGCCGTGGCCTGCGCCTGCTGTTGCAGCAGAGTTTCGACGGCATTCGGGTCAAAAGGCACGGCGCGCAATGCCTGGCTCATCGCCTCAAAATCCTGCGTGCGGCCCTTAGAACCTTTCTTGTGCAAGTCCCCCAATTCACTCCGCATCGCCTTACGGTCGTCTTTTGGCAACGCCCGGTACAAGGCCGGGCCAAATCCCGGCGGCGCCTTGGCGTGATCCCCCCCTTTCAGGCGCAACACAGTTCCTACAGCGACTCCAATGATCAACAGGTTCAGAGCCAGAGACACAACCAGGACAACAGGCACCCATCGGCGTTTGGGTTTGGGATCAGCGTTCATTCCGTGGTCTCCAGAAAACTCGTGTCATATCCAAGGTCGGCCACAAAAAAGACCGTCTCTTGCGTTGTCAGCAGGTCGGCGGGATCGGGCAAAAAGGCAGGCGCGGAAAACCCGATCCAGACACCGGCCGCGCTGGCCGCAACAAGGCCACTCAACCCCTGCCAGCCACCCAGATTGCGCACCAGCCTGTCCCACAACGCAGGCCCTGGTTGTGGCGCGGGTTTCATGCGGCCCAAGCGCACCGCCTCTGCATCCGTTTGGATGCGCACGGCCAGATCGTCTGGCAAAGCCGGCCGTTGTCGCCGCGCTTGTGCAAACAAATGATCCAGTTCCAGATCGTCATCCGCCATTGTCATACCCCAGTTCTTCGCGCCGTCCCGCCAGAATAGCGGCCAGACTGCGTTTGCCCCGCGCCGTCAGGCTTTCAACCGCTTCCACGGAAATGCCCATGATCCCGGCAATTTCGGGGTTGGGCAACTCTTCAATATGGCGCAACACCACCGCTTGCCGCTGCCGTTCGGGCAACTCGGCCAAAGCGATCTGCAACGCGTCCTTGCGCGCCTCATCCTGCATCCGGTCAACTACGCTGGCTTCACCATCTTCAGGCTCAGGAACGTCCGACAGCCTGTCCGGTGTCTTCTTGCGCCGTATGTCCACGCACAGATTCAAAGTCACCCGGTACAGCCAGGTCGAGACTTTAGCCTGGCCCGACACCCAATCCGGTGCCATTTGCCACAGCCGCATCATCGCCTCTTGCGTCACATCTTCCGCCTCGGCCCGATTGCCCAACATTCGTAACGCGACCGAGTAACACCGTGGCCCCAGACGGTCAGTAAGAACCCGTGCGGCTTCGGCATTGCCATCGGCGAAGCGCCCCAGCAACTCATCGTCGCTGAGTGTGCCCGCGCTGCACATCGCACCGCGGGCGTCTTGTGGGTAGGAGGTCAGATCCTCCATCCTGCATCAGCTATCGTCTGCGTCCGAGTTTTGATGCTTTTTCTTGTGGTGCCGTCCCATCTTGTCTTTGGCATCGGCAAATTCCTGTTCCGAGATCCCGCCGCTGTTATCAGCGTCCATCCGATCAAACATCTTGTCAGCCCGGCGGGGTTTCGGCAACTCGTCCTGGCTGAGAAACCCGTCTTTGTTCGCATCATTTTTTTCGAACATCTTGGCGACGCGGTCATTTGCCTTTTTCTGTGCACCAGCTTGCATTTCTTCAAGGCTCAACTGGCCGTCACCGTCTGTATCCGCTTGCGTGAAACGTGCGGTGCGGTGGGACTCCATCTCTTGCTGTGTCACCTGACCGTCGCCATCGGCGTCGAGTTCCTGAAAGGACACAGGCTCGCGTCCGCCTTTTCCGGCAGCCAGAACAGATGTGCCTGTAACGGCAACTGCGGACAAAACAATAGCCGTGATGAATGTCGCGTTTTTCATTTCGTTTTTCCCGTTTTGACGCGGCCCCAGTGCCGCTGCTCATACCAATTCAAACGCGGGGCAGCGGAAATTCCGTCGCAGAAAAATGGATTTTTTCGAAAGCGTATTCAGAAGCGATTGCTGCGCATTGGGTATCGGGCGTTGCAAAGCGACGCACCCCCCTTTCAAATCCGCCCGTTCAGGCGCATTATCCGGCAAAGATTAATGCGCGAGTTATATTATGACGGATCAGACGATCAACACCGCGACCGAGACAGAGCGTGAAACATGGCCCGCCCTTGTTAAAGGGTTTCGGTGCAAATGCCCCAACTGTGGCGAAGGTAAGCTGTTGCACAGCTACCTAAAGGTCAATGACAGCTGCGCGAACTGCGGGCAGGAACTGTTTCATCACCGCGCGGATGACGGGCCAGCCTATCTGACGATTCTACTTGTTGGTCACCTGCTGGCGCCTGCCCTGCACGTGTCCTACGTCCATTGGCGGCCAGACCCCTGGACCATGGCCATCGGTTTCTCAATCGGTTGCGTTGCTCTGTCGCTGTACCTGCTGCCCCGTTTGAAAGGCGCCGTTGTCGCGTATCAGTGGGCCCGCCGTATGCACGGTTTCGGAACATCGAATTGAACCTGCCGGGCCGGGTGGCGTAGACATGACAGCAGACAAGACCGCCATCCGTGACGCCGCAACTGTCATCGTTTTGCGGGACAGATGGACCAATCCGTCGATCCTTATGGGGCAACGCGGGTCCAAAGCCGCGTTCATGCCGAACAAGTTTGTGTTCCCTGGCGGTGCCGTTGATCCGGCGGATTCAGCAGTGCCCCTGGCGACCAAGCTGCCCGATCTGTGCCGTGACCGTTTGGCTGAACAGGCCGAGTCCGGATCGCAACACGCGCTGGCCGCCGCTGCCATTCGCGAGCTCTGGGAGGAAACGGGCCTTGTTCTGGGCCAGCCGGGCGCATGGCCGGGGCCCGCACCTGACGACTGGCAAAGCTTTTCCGACATGGGATACGTGCCATCTGCAGCTGCATTGCAGTTCGTTTTCCGCGCGGTGACACCACCCGGTCGCCCTCGTCGGTTTGACGCACGGTTCTTTTTGGTCGACGCGGAAGCCCTGCAAGGTGATCTGGACGATTTCAGCCGCGCCTCGGATGAGCTGTCGCACCTGCAATGGGTGCAACTGGACCGCGCGCGAGATTTGGACCTGCCCTTCATAACCGAGGTTGTTCTTGCCGAAGTAGCGGCCCGGGTTACATCCCCCGAGCCCCCAGTGTCCGTTCCGTTTTACAAGAATGACGAAGAAGCCAACCTGTTCCTGCGCCTCAGGGGTTACCCGATGCCGGAACACGACTGACGGTACCGGGTCACCGCATCCGGCTGACAACCACCGTCACTTCGGGCTTCTTACCGATTTCCGCTTTCGCGGTCTGCCGAACGATCCGGCGCATCTCGTCTTCCAACTTGTCGTCGTCGCGCAGGGTTTTGGCCGCAGACCGCATCAGGAATTGATTCAGGTCCTCCTCCAGAACCTCCACCAAAGCCGCGCGCGAAGTTCCGATCTCGGGCAGGCCCATGGTATCGCACCAAGGTTCACCCAGCGGTTCGTCTTCCTCGTCCAAAACCACGGTGACCGTGACATGGCCGTTCAATGCCATGCGGATACGATCCCGCACCACGCCGTCCAACGCGCCGACCTTGACCGACCCGTCCAGATATGTGCGCCCGGTTTCGACATAGTCGACAACAGCCGGGGCATTGCCACTGAGATCCAGCATGGTGCCATTCACCGCCAGCACACCACTTCTGCCACCATTCTCGGCCAGTTTGACGTGTTCGCGCAGATGACGGTGTTCACCGTGCATCGGGATCACGACTTGCGGATCGATCAGCGCATGGACCTTCTCAAGATCAGGCCGGTTGGCATGGCCTGACACGTGATAGAGACCCGAACTGTCATCGACGACATCCACGCCCTTTTCGCTGAGCTGGTTCATGATGAAGATCACGCCCCGCTCATTGCCCGGAATGGTTTTAGAAGAAAACAGAAACAGGTCGCCCTCGGCCAGTTCCAGACCCCGGTACTTGCCGCGGGCCAGTTGAGCGCTGGCGGCACGGCGTTCACCCTGGCTTCCGGTCACGATCAGCATCAGATTCTGGCGTGGAAGATCCAACGCCTCTTCCGCGCTGATCACCTTTGGGAAATCCGACAGGATGCCAGTTTCGGTTGCGGCCTCGATCATCCGGCGCATTGCGCGGCCCAACAGAACAACCGACCGCCCTGCCCGCTGACCCGCTTCGGCCAGTGTTTTGACCCGCGCAACGTTTGAGGCAAACGTGGTCGCCACGACCATGCCTTCGGCGTTTTCGACCAGTTTGGTGATTTCCGGCCCAACTTCGGATTCCGAACGGCCGGGATGGGCCGAGAACACGTTTGTACTGTCGCAGATCAGGGCTTTGACACCGGGTTTGGCCACTTCGGTCCAAAGGTCTGGGTCGAAAGCCTCGCCCACGACCGGATTCTCGTCCAGCTTGAAGTCACCGGAATGCACCACTCGTCCTGCAGGCGTGTCGATGACTAACGCCGCGCTTTCAGGGATCGAGTGCGAAACAGGCAGGAACCCAACCGTGAAAGGACCAACCGAGACATGTTCGGGCCAAGCGGATACGGTTGTTACTGCCTCGGTTGGGTGCGCGTGTTCTTCCATCTTGCGGCGTGCAATGTTGGCCGTGAACGCGCGGGCATAAATCGGGGTGCCCAAGGCTTCATAGCAATGGGCCACCGCGCCAACATGGTCCTCATGCGCGTGAGTGATAAAGACGCCGTCCAGCTGATCCGCACGCTCTTTCAACCAAGAAATATCTGCATAAATCAGGTCAACACCGGGCGTTGTGTCCATGTCCGGAAAGGTGACGCCCAGATCAACAAGGATCAGGCGCTCCTGTCCCGGTTTACCATAGCCGTACACATAGGCATTCATGCCAATTTCACCCGCGCCACCCAGCGGCAGGTAGATCAATCTTTCACTGCTCATGCGGAGCTATTTTCCTTGTTATAGCGATGGATCACGGTCAATCCGTGCATCGTCAGATCATCTTCGATTGCGTCGAACCCTACGTCGGCCTGATCGAACAAAGGGGCTAGCCCTCCTGTTCCGACAACTTTCATTGGCATTCCGTATTCGTTTTTGATCCGGGCGATCAGGCCTTCGATCAGGCCGGAATAGCCCCAATACACGCCAGATTGGATACATCCAACCGTATTCGTCCCGATCACTTTATCCGGTCGGGTAATGTCGATATGCGGAAGCGCGGCCGCCCCTTGATGCAGAGCTTCAAGGCTCAGGTTCACACCGGGCGCAATAATTCCCCCGACATAGGCCCCATCGGCTGCAACCACATCAAAGTTCGTTGCAGTGCCAAAATCCACCACGACCACGTTTCCGCCGTGCCGGTCAAACGCGCCCACTGCATTGGCCAGCCGGTCAGGACCTGGGACAGTTCCTTCGTCGACACGCGGCGGCACAGGCAATAGGCAGTCAGGCTTGCCAACCACCAGCGGGCGGCACCCAAAGAAGCGATCCGCAAAAATGCGCAGATTGAACACCACACGTGGCACGGTCGAGGCAATGACGACATCTGTTATGACTGCCTCAATGCCATAGTGTTTCACCAGCGTCGAATACCATGTGAAATATGCATCCGCCGTACGCGCATGGTGGGTAGACGTGCGCAGGGTGCACAGAAACTTCTCGCCGTCCCAGGTCGAGAAAACGGTGTTGGTGTTGCCGCAGTCAATGGCCAGAAGCATTTAACGCCCCTTTCAGAAATACACGTCTGCCGCGGGAATGCTCACGCGGCCTTTGGCGGTGTTTAAGACAAGGTTGCCGCTTGCGTCCACAGTTTCGAAGGTTCCTACCGTCTCTGACGTTCCGGTACGAGCGGTGATAACCTCTCCCAACCGGGCCGCGCGGGCCAACCAAGCAGTACGGATCGGTTCGAACCCATAAGTGGTAAATTGGGTTTCGTAAGTGGCAAAGGCGCCTGCAAGCTCGGTCAGAAAATCCTCTGGCGAGACGTGCGTCCCGGTTTCTGACAGCAGTGAAACAGGCCGCATCGCATCAGGTTCGACCGCATCCGCATCCGGTGCATTGGCCAGGTTTACCCCGATACCGATCGCCAGATGCGCCACACCGTGCCCCTGCCCGGTGCTTTCCAGCAAGATACCGGCAAGCTTACCGCCATTCAGCAGGACATCATTGGGCCACTTCAGCGACAGCCCGCCCGTTCTTCCGGTTACGGCGACACAGGCGTCGAACAGGGCCAGCGCGGCCACAAAACTGCGCAATGCCGCCTGTTCCGGCGCGCCTTGCGGACGCATCAGCAACGTCGCGGCCAGATTGCCCATAGGATTGGCCCAGGCCCGTCCACGCCGCCCGCGGGCTGCTGTCTGATGATGTGCCATGATCCAGACAGGACCACGGGCATTAGGCGCGATCCGCGCCGCCTCGTTCAGGGTGCTATCGACTTCCTGCACCTCGTGCAGACCGTAGCCTTGGGGCCATTTACTCATATCAAAAAGGCTCGGTCACGTGACCGAGCCCCTCCTTTCGAATGTTCAAGACGTTCAGTTGACAAGCGTCGCCGCAGCAGCTGCTGCTGCGCCCTCGACACCGAACTGATAGAAGATGCCGACCAGCATCAACGCCGCAGATCCCATCAAAGCCACCCACAGAACGGGCGTCGATCGGGTCTCGATTGGCTCTTCGTTTTCAGCCCCGAAATACATATAGAACACGATCCGCAGGTAGTAGAACGCACCAATGACCGACGCGATGGCCGAGACGATCACAAGGCCGGTCAACCCTGCGCTTACACCCGCTTGCCACACCCCAAACTTGGCAAAAAAGCCCAGCATCGGCGGCACACCGGCCAGCGAGAACATCAGGATCAAAACGGCAAGGGCTTTGCCAGGATCGCGTTTGGAATACTGACGCAATGCGTCAATATCGGTTATCGGTTTTCCGTCACGTTCCATCATCAGGATGAAGGCAAAGGTTCCGATGTTCATGGTCACGTATATGGCCAGATACATCAGCATCGCTTTAATGCCCAACTCAGTACCTGCAGCAAGACCGATCAAAGCATAGCCCATGTGGGCAATTGACGAGAATGCCATCAGACGTTTGATGTCGCGCTGGCCAATCGCGGCGACAGCACCCAGCAACATCGACAGCACCGAAAGCAGCACGATCACCTGCTGCCAGTCTTTCACAATGCCTCCGAACGCGTCATGCATCAGCCGGGCAAAAAGGGCCATGGCCGCCACTTTCGGTGCGGTTGCAAAAAAGGCTGTAATTGGCGTTGGAGAGCCTTCGTACACGTCCGGTGTCCACATGTGGAACGGCACGGCCGAGACTTTGAAGGCGAGTCCTGAGATCAGGAAGATCAGACCAAATAGCAGACCAATCGAAACGTCTCCGGCCTGAACGGTCGTGATGATGCCCGAAAAGAGCGTGGTTCCGGTAAAGCCATAAACCAGCGACGCACCATAAAGCAGCAAGCCCGAGCTGAGCGCACCCAGCACGAAATACTTCAGACCCGCTTCGGTCGACTTGGCGCTGTCACGACGCAGTGCAGCAATTACATAAAGCGATAGCGATTGCAGCTCGAGCCCCATATACAGCGACATCAGATCGCCCGCGCTGACCATCATCATCATGCCAACGGCGGCAAGTGCAACCAGCAGCGGATACTCAAAACGCAGCAGATCGCGGCGCGCCATGTATTCCTGGCTCATGACCAGTACGGCACCTGCCGAAAGCAGAATGGCAACTTTTGCAAAGCGGGCGAACCCATCATCGACGAACATACCGTTGAACGCCACATTGGTGCCTTCACCCTGGGTGGCAATCCAAATCGCCAAAAGGGCCATCAAACCGGCCGTGGTCCAGACCAGCAGAGGTGCCATGCCGTCTTTCGTCGTGTAGACAGCCCCCAGCAGCGCCGCCATCGCATAAAGCGCCAGAATGATTTCCGGCAGGATAATTGTCAGATCAGCCTGGATCATGTCTCCAAAGCTCCCTTAGTGCGAAGCGGCCGTCTGGTTCGCAGCCTCAGCTGCGGCCAGAGCCGTGTCATAGTTCGAAATCAGTGCGGCAGTGGATTGCCCGATCACATCCGTTACCAGCGACGGGTAGACGCCCAATAGGATGGTCATCACAATCAGTGGGGCAAAGATCAGACGTTCGCGTGAGCTCATGTCGGTCATTGCCTTCAGGCTTTCCTTGATCAGATCGCCAAAGACCACGCGACGGTACAGCCACAGCGCATAACCGGCCGAAAAGATCACACCGGTCGCGGCCACAGCCGTCACCCAAGTGTTGACCTGGAAGGCCCCCATCAGGGTCAGGAATTCACCGATGAAACCGGATGTGCCCGGCAAGCCGACATTGGCCATGGTGAAGAGCATGAAGACCAGCGCGTAGGCAGGCATCCGAATGACCAGACCGCCATAAGCCTCGATATCCCGAGTATGCATCCGGTCGTAGATCACGCCGACACACAGGAACAACGCGGCCGAGATAAACCCGTGGCTCAGCATCTGGAAGATCGCGCCGTCGATGCCCTGCTGGTTTGCCGCAAAGATGCCCATAGTCACAAAGCCCATATGCGCGACCGACGAGTAAGCGATCAGCTTTTTCATGTCCTCTTGCACCAGCGCCACCAGCGAAGTGTAGACAACCGCAATCGCAGACATCCAAAGCACCAGATCGGTCATCACCGCGGAACCCACAGGGAACATCGGCAGGCTGAATCGCAGGAAGCCATAGCCACCCATTTTCAACAGGATCGCCGCCAGAACGACCGACCCTGCAGTTGGGGCCTGAACGTGCGCGTCCGGCAACCAGGTGTGCACCGGCCACATCGGCATTTTCACCGCAAACGACGCAAAGAAGGCCAAGAACATCAAAGTCTGCATACCGCCGACAACATAGATGCCCAGCACGCTGAAGCTTTCGGACGAGAACTGATGGGTCATCAGTGCCTCAATATCCGTGGTGCCCGCATCCGCGTACATCGCCACCATCGCCACCAGCATCAGCACCGAGCCGAGGAAGGTGTAGAGGAAGAACTTGAAGCTGGCGTAGATGCGGTCCTTACCGCCCCAAATGCCGATGATCAGGAACATCGGGATCAGGCCCGCTTCGAAGAACAGGTAGAACAGCACCAGATCCAGCGCCATGAACACGCCTAGCATCAGGGTTTCCAGCAGCAGGAAAGCCACCATGTATTCCTTGACGCGGTCGGTCACATTCCAGCTGGCCAGAATGGTCAATGGCATGATGAAGGTGGTTAGCAGCACGAACAGCACGCTGATGCCATCAACGCCCATCTTGTACTTGAGACCCATCAGCCACTCACCCTCTTCCACCATTTGGAAGCCGGGGTTCGAGGGATCAAAGCCGGTGTAGATGCCAATCGATACCAGGAAGGTCACGGTCGTCGCCAACAGCGCGATCCACTTGGCATTGCGTTGGGCCGCAGCGTCATCCCCATGCAGGAACAGCGCCAGAATACCTGCTGCAATCGCCGGGATGAACGTAACGATAGAGAGGATATTGTCCATTAGTTGGCCCCTCCGCCGATAGACATCCAGGTCACAAGGGCTGCGATGCCCAGCACCATCCAGAAGGCATAGGTAAAGATGTACCCGGTCTGCGCCTTGCCTGCGAGGCGGGTAAAGAAGGGAACAACGCCCATTGCTACTCCGTTCAGGAAGCCATCAATTGTATTTCCATCGCCGCGTTTCCACAGGAAGCGACCAAGGGCGATGGTGGGTTTGACAAAGATCACGTTGTAGATCTCGTCAAAATACCACTTGTTCTTGAGGAACAGGTACAGAGGGCGCTGGTTGTCGGCCAACCGCGCGGGCAGCGTCGTGTTCACGATGTAGAACCAATAGGCCACGATAAAGCCCAGCACCATCGCGACAAAGGGCGAGACCTTAACCCATTTCGGAGCGGCGTGCGCATCGTCCAACACGTGGTTGTCCGGTGCCATATACAGCGCGCCCTCGCCCGGTTCGCCGACAAAGGCATAGTGGTGATCACCACCATGAGCAGCTTTGTCACCGTGGCCGTCGTCTGCATGGCCCTCATCCGCATGTGATTCAGCGCCATGACCATCATCCGCATGACCGTCATCCGAATGTGCGGCATCGTCATGCTCTTCGGCTTTGCCGTGATCGCCGGCCTCTGCGTGTTCTGACGCTTCAGCAACAGGGATGCCGTAGAACTTACCAACCTTGTCGGCGTGGCCAAAGAAGTTGCCGTACCAGATCATCCCGGCAAAAACCGCGCCCAGTGACAGAACGCCCAGCGGCACCAGCATGACCATCGGGCTTTCATGCGCGTGATCATGCGTATGTTTGTCGCCACGCGGCTCACCGTAGAAGGTCAGGAAGATCAAACGCCAGCTGTAGAACGAGGTGAACGCAGCCGCCACAACCAGCAACCAGAAGCCATAGCCCGAGCCGCCCGCATAAGCGCTCTCGATGATGGCGTCCTTGGACAGGAACCCGGCAAAGCCAAATGTGGTCAGCGGAATACCAACGCCGGTGATGGCCAGCGTGCCGATCATCATCGCCCAGAAGGTATAGGGGATTTTCTTACGCAGACCGCCGTATTCAGTCATCTCCTGCTCGTGATGCATCGCATGGATCACTGACCCGGCACCAAGGAACAACAAAGCTTTGAAGAAGGCGTGTGTGAACAGGTGGAACATCGCCGCCGAGTACATGCCCACGCCTGCAGCCACGAACATGTATCCAAGCTGAGAACAGGTCGAATACGCAATCACGCGCTTGATGTCGGTTTGCACCAGACCCACGGTGGCCGCAAAGAACGCGGTGGACGCGCCCAGTACCGTGATGAAGCCGGTTGCGCCCGGAGCAAACTCCATCAGCGGCGACATGCGGCAGACCAGGAAGACACCCGCCGTCACCATGGTCGCGGCGTGGATCAGGGCAGACACAGGAGTCGGGCCTTCCATCGCGTCCGGCAACCAGGTGTGCAGGATCAACTGAGCCGATTTACCCATGGCGCCGATGAACAGCAGCACACAGATGACTTCAATCGCAGTCCACTCACCCCACAGGAAGTGCAGCTTTTCTTCGGCCAGCGCAGGGGCGGATGCAAAGATGTCCGAGAAATTGATGCTGTCGGTCAGGAAGAAGATTGCGAAGATCCCAAGCGCAAAGCCGAAGTCACCCACCCGGTTCACGATGAACGCTTTCATCGCCGCCGCATTGGCCGAAGATTTGCGATAGTAGAAGCCGATCAACAGGTACGAAGCGACACCCACGCCTTCCCAGCCAAAGAACATCTGCACCAGATTGTCCGCTGTCACCAGCATCAGCATGGCGAAGGTGAAGAAGGACAGATAGGCAAAGAAACGCGGTTTATAGCTTTCGCCCTCACGCCACTGCGGATCATGATCCATGTACCCGAAGGAATAGAGATGCACGAGCGCCGAAACGGTCGTCACCACGATCAGCATGATCGCAGTCAGACGGTCCAGTCGAATAGCCCAGCTTGTCGACAGCGAGCCGCTTTCGATCCAGCGCATGATCTCGATCTGCTGGGTCACCCCATCAAATGTGAAGAAAACGATCCATGACAGCAGACAGGCCAGAAACAGCAGACCCGTGGACGTCCACATGGCGGCTTTCTCGCCAATGAACTTCCAGCCAAAGCCGCAGATCAGCGCGCCCACGAGCGGGGCAAAGAGGATGGTGGTTTCCATAGTTCTCTTAGCCCTTCATCATGTTGACGTCTTCAACCGCGATGGTGCCACGGTTACGGAAGAAGCAGACCAGAATGGCCAGACCAATCGCCGCCTCGGCCGCCGCAACGGTCAGCACGAACAGCGTAAACACCTGCCCAACCAGATCGCCGAGGAAACTGGAAAACGCCACGAGGTTGATATTCACCGCCAACAGCATCAGTTCGATGCTCATCAGCAGGATGATGACGTTCTTGCGGTTCAGGAAGAGACCGAAGATGCCGATGACGAACAGCGTCGCCGCGACCGTAAGATAGTGTTCAAGTCCGATCATCGTCTCAAAGTCCCTGCCCCGGTTTCACGTCCTTCAACTCCATCGCCTTGGCCGGGTCGCGCATCATCTGGCCGACGATGTCCTGACGCTTGATGTCCTGACGGTGGCGCAGGGTCAGCACGATAGCGCCGATCATCGCCACCAGCAGGATCAGGCCCGCCAGTTGGAACAGAAGGAAGTATTGATCGTAAAGGATGACGCCGAGCGCCTCGGTGTTATGGCGGTCTGCTGGAACCGGCTGGGCCAGATTGGCCGCAGCACCCTGCGCGCTGTCCCATGCGCCAAAGGCCATGACGAACTGCATCAGGATGACCAGACCGATCAGCAAGGCCAGCGGCATATAGCGCGCCATCTCGGCCTTGAGCTCGGCAAAGTCAACGTCCAGCATCATCACCACGAACAGGAAAAGAACCGCAACCGCGCCAACATAGACGATGATCAGCAGCATAGCCACGAACTCGGCCCCCAGCAGCACGAACAGCCCCGCCGCCGACAGGAAGGACAGGATCAGCCACAGCACCGAGTGCACCGGCTGGCGGCTGATCACCGTGAACAGTCCGCCGGTGATGGCGCTGATGGCAAACAGATAGAAGGCAAAGACGGTCATTGATCCTCATCCTCGTTGTCGCCCATGGCCTCTTGCGCCAGATCCAGCGCACGGGTCATGGCCGGGATGCCGGCAAAGACCGACATCTGACCGATCGTTTCCACGATCTCTTGTTTCTTGGCACCCGCTTCCAGCGCGTGGCGCACAGTTTGGCGCACGGCACTATCCGCTTGCGCGCCCTGACAGGTCAGCCCGGCCAGCGTCAGCAGCAGGCGGGTTTTGGCATCCAGCCCGTCCTTGTTGACTGTGTTACCGAACATCATCTCCATGACCTCTTTGGGCATGGTCGGCCACAGCGCCTCGAACCCCTTGGGCGAGAAATTCTCCATCGCCGGGTTCATCGCCTTGGCCATGTCCTGAGCCTGCTTCATCATCAGCTCGAACGGATTTTTCGGGCTGTCACTCATCGGTACGGTGCGTCCAGTTCCAGGTTGCGGGCGATCTCGGCTTCCCAGCGTTCGCCGTTATCCAGCAGTTTTTCCTTGTCGTAGAACAGCTCTTCACGGGTCTCGGTGGCGAATTCGAAATTCGGGCCTTCGACGATGGCATCGACCGGGCAGGCCTCTTGGCAGAAACCGCAATAAATGCATTTGGTCATGTCGATGTCATAGCGCGTGGTGCGGCGGCTGCCGTCCTCGCGCGGTTCGGCGTCGATGGTGATCGCCTGCGCCGGACAAACCGCTTCACACAGTTTGCAAGCGATGCAGCGTTCTTCACCGTTGGGATAACGGCGCAGGGCGTGTTCGCCACGGAAGCGCGGGCTGAGAGGGCCCTTTTCGTGCGGATAGTTCACGGTGGCTTTCGGGGCGAAGAAATACTTCAGCCCCAGCTTCAAGCCGACCCAGAAGTCCTGTAGCAGAAAGTACTTGGCGGCGCGGGTGTAGTCGATTTGAGTCATGTCAGCCTCCTACGCTCCAACGGGCAAACGCGCCCCAGAACCAGTCGAATTTTGCAGCAAAAGCCACGAAGACCACCCAAGCCAGCGAGAACGGCAGGAACACTTTCCAGCCCAAGCGCATCAGCTGGTCATAGCGGTAGCGAGGTGTGATCGCCTTCACCATCGCGAAGATGAAGAAGAAGAACGCCATCTTGGCGACCATCCACAGCACGCCGTCCGGCAGTCCCGGGATCGGCGACAGCCAGCCGCCAAAGAACAGCAGCGTGGTCAGGGCGCACATCAGGAAGATTGCGATGTATTCTCCGGCCATGAACAGCAGGAATGGCGTGGCCGAGTATTCGACCTGATAACCAGCCACCAGTTCCGATTCCGCCTCGGGCAGGTCAAACGGCGGGCGGTTGGTTTCTGCCAATGCCGAGATGAAGAACAGGAACACCATCGGGAAGTGCGGCAGCCAATACCAGCTGAAGAACCCAAACGAGCCGTCCTGCGCACGCACGATGTCGCCAAAGTTCATCGACCCGGTCGAGATGATCACACCGATGATAATCAGACCGATGGAGACTTCGTAAGAAATCATCTGCGCGGCAGAGCGCAGCGAGCCAAGGAACGGGTACTTTGAGTTCGACGCCCAACCACCCATAATCACGCCATAAACTTCCAAAGAAGACACAGCGAAAACATAGAGAATGGCAACGTTGATATCCGACAGCACCCAGCCATCGTTGAACGGAATTACAGCCCAGGCGATCATCGCCAGAACAAAGCTGGTCAGCGGCGCAAGGATAAAGACGGTCCGGTCTGCCCCAGCAGGGATGACAACCTCTTTCACCACGTATTTCAGCGCGTCGGCCACCGATTGCAGCAGGCCGTAAGCGCCTACAACGTTCGGACCTCGGCGCATCTGGACAGCGGCCCAGATCTTGCGGTCGCCGTAAACAAGGAACAACAGCGAGATCATCACAAACGCAACAACTGCAAGCACTTGCGCTAGAATGATGATGGCTATTCCGCCTGGGGTGTTAAAGAAATCAGCCATTGGTCCTCACACCGTGGGTATTCCGTTTTCCGCGCGCGATGCAAAGGCCAGGTGCCTGCGCAAAGCGCGACTGGGTCGGCGCGTTGGTGTAAACAGCATCTGCTGCTTCTGCGCTACCCTTAATCTTAAGTTTCACACACAAATCCAGCGCGGCGAACTGCCACCCGGCAGCCGCTTTTGCCAGCGATATGAAACGGTTCTGGTTCATTCCGCCGCGATCTTTTCGGCCTGACGCGCCTGGGCCTGTGCCGAAAGCTCGGCCATAAGTTGAGACGCGCGGGCAATCGGGTTGGTCAGGTAGAAATCCTTGACCGCGTTGCGGAACGTGGCCTGACCCAGCGGCGCTGCGTCGAGCGGCTGGACTTCGTTTTCGATGACCTCATCGATCTGCGCCAGATGTGGCACGGCCTCGATCAGCACGGTCCGCAATTGCGCCAGCGTGTCGAAGGGTAGTGTTGCACCCAGCTCGGCCGAAAGCGCACGCAGAATCGCCCAGTTTTCTTTGGCGTCGCCCGGAGCAAAACCAGCGCGCATGGCCAGTTGCGGGCGACCTTCGGTGTTCACGAACAGACCGTTTTCCTCGGTATAAGCCGCGCCCGGCAGGATCACGTCGGCGCGGTGCGCACCCCGGTCCCCATGGCTGCCTTGATATATGACAAACGCACCTTCACCGATCTCGACCTCATCCGCGCCGAGGTTATAGATTACGTCCGCTGCGCTGACTGCATCCATGCCACCTTCGTTGGTTGCATCTACATCCATCGCGCCCACGCGTGAGGCCGCCGTATGCAGTACGATCAACCCGCTTTCTGTATTGGTTGCAATGGTTTGCGCCGCCGCCAGAACGGCCTCGCCATCTGCCTCTTGCAACGCGCCTTGCCCTACGATGACCAGCGAAGGCTTACCTTTGATGGCCTCATCGCCCCCCATGTCGACGACCTTCTGCAAGGCCGCACGATCATCGCCCATGTGATGATAGTCATAGGTCAGATCGACTGCCGAACCGACCAGAGCCACCTCGGCCCCGTGCGCCCAGGCTTTGCGGATTCGCGCGTTCAGAACCGGGGCTTCATCACGCGGGTTGGTCCCGATCAAAAGAATACGTTTCGCCGTATCGATATCCTCGATTGTAGCAGTTCCGGCATAGGCACCTCGATTGCCCGCAGGCAGCTTAGCCCCATCGGTGCGGCATTCGACAACACCGCCCTGCCCTTCGATCATCTGCTTCAAGGCAAAGGTTGCTTCGACCGAGGTCAGATCACCTGCGATCCCAGCAAGCTTTTCAGCCCCTTTCAGTGCCTCAGCAGCTTTGGTCAGCGCCTCGGGCCATGTAGCCGGGCGCAACTTGCCATTCTCTCGGATGTAAGGCCGATCCAGACGCTGACGACGCAGGCCATCCCAGACGAAGCGGGTCTTGTCGCTGATCCACTCTTCATTCACGCCATCATGGTTGCGTGGCAAAAAGCGCATCACTTCGCGCCCTTTAGTATCTACGCGGATGTTCGATCCAAGGGCATCCATAACGTCGATGCTTTCGGTCTTGGTCAGTTCCCAAGGACGGGCGGTAAACGCGTAGGGTTTCGACGTCAGCGCCCCAACCGGGCACAGATCGATGATATTGCCCTGCAGGTTCGAATCCAGAGTCTGATTCAAGTAAGAGGTGATCTCGGCATCCTCACCCCGCCCGGTCTGACCCATCTGAGCGATCCCAGCGACCTCGGTCGTGAAACGCACGCAGCGGGTGCAGCTGATGCAACGGGTCATCGCCGTGCCAACCAGCGGACCAAGATCCAGATCATCGACCGCGCGCTTCGCCTCTTTGAAGCGTGAACCCGAGACACCATAAGCCATCGCCTGATCCTGCAGGTCGCACTCACCGCCCTGGTCGCAAATCGGGCAATCCAGCGGGTGGTTGATCAGCAGGAACTCCATCACCCCTTCGCGGGCCTTTTTGACCATAGGCGAGTTGGTCTTGACCACAGGCGGCTGCCCTTCTGGCCCGGGACGCAGGTCCCGAACCTGCATCGCGCACGAGGCCGCAGGCTTCGGTGGGCCGCCAACAACCTCGACCAGACACATCCGGCAGTTCCCGGCGATCGACAAACGTTCGTGGTAACAGAAGCGCGGCACTTCTACCCCGGCTTGCTCACAAGCCTGGATCAGGGTCATCGCGCCATCGACTTCGATTTCCTGCCCGTCGATATTGATCTTGCGGAGGTCAGACATGGTCTAGTTCGCCCTCAAATAAACGCCAATGGCGCTGTTTCTTTGGATTTCCTTCTGCCCCAGGGTGCAGAATGTGGTGGGGTTTTCATACGTCACGCCATTTGAGGCCAGATACGCCTCGCCCTTGGCGCGCATCCGGTCTTTTTCCGCATCCGATTCCACGTAAGACCGTATTTCCGTATCCGAATACCCCAATTCGTTTGCCTTGGACCGCAGCCCCCACATCACGCTGATCGCCTTCAGTCGCCGCCCGCTGATCGAAGGGCAGTATTCCGAAATCTCGTTTGCGATGGCGATGTAGTAGAGTTCGTTGTCGATCTCTTTGACTTCCCTCAAGGGCGGCTTTGCATCTGCTGCGGCAGGGAAAGCCATCAAAGCGGCCAGAGCGATTGTTTTTGCAAATGACATGGGTTTTCCTTTCGTCTTGGACTGTCCAAGACGAAAGAATGTGCGTCTGCTAGGCAATAACGCCATGCGCGACACGTCATGATATGCAAAAACACCGGTCATCATGGCCGTTGGCAAGTTCCTGCAAATATGAGTTGGTCGTCGGCAATGGTAAGCTGCTGCGGTTCTGTGTCTGGCCCTACTTTCCAGTTGATCCGCGACGATCCGAAATTCTGGACGCAGAACTTTGTGCCCTCGTGCCGTCCAGCTTCGCGCGCACCGTCCAATGACGCCGATACACCTTTGACGACAACAGTAAACTCAGCAGGTGAATTCTTTTTGTCGACCGCTTTGGCTTTGGTCCGAAACGCCTTGCCATCGAACAGAATACGGTCTTCTGACGGTCTGATCAGACCGCAGGCAGACACACTTGCCAAAGCCAGCACAACAACAAGAGTTTTAGGGGCCTTCATACATTCCCTCATTGTTTTTTGTTCCGCCATGTCGCCATCAAAACGCCGCCACCAATGCCATAAGCCCGATCACAAACATGCAGGCCCAGCCCAGCACATACAGTACGGACCGCAAACCACTGTTCGGCTTGCCGATCCCGCTAAGATGCACCACCAGCATAAGAAGCCGTGCAACCAATGCGACCGACGCCAGAAGGTTGACCCAGAATGGGCTGACCCCCAGCAAAATTGCCGCCACAACAACGGTTAGAAACGCCGGGAGCGTTTCGGTCCCGTTCAGATAGGCCCGGTTCATACGATAGGCTTGATCGCCATAATCCTGCTCGGGCGTGGCACCGGGTGCCAAGCCCTTGCCCTGCTTGGCCAACGCGGAAAACGGGGCCAGAAACAAAACAACCAGTGTGAAAAACACAACGGATGCTATGGCGTGTGAATATTCAGCAAAGGCTTCCATTCGGTTTACTCCGCTGCCATCGCACCCATGCGGCCCGATTTCTGGGCCTTGATGCGGTCCTCGATCTCTTCCCGGAAGTTGCGGATCAGGCCCTGGATCGGCCAGGCGGCCGCGTCACCCAAGGCACAGATGGTATGGCCTTCGACCTGTTTGGTCACATCAAACAGCATGTCGATCTCTTCCAATTCGGCCTCGCCTCGCACCAGACGATCCATAACGCGCATCATCCAGCCGGTGCCTTCCCGGCACGGCGTACACTGGCCGCAGCTTTCGTGCTTGTAGAATTTCGACAGACGCCAGATCGCCTTGATGATGTCCGTCGACTTGTCCATTACGATCACCGCAGCAGTACCAAGGCCCGAGCCCAGATCATTGCGCAGGTAATCAAAATCCATGATCGCGTCGCGCATGTTTTCACCGCGCACGCAAGGAACAGAGGATCCACCCGGGATTACCGCCAACAGGTTGTCCCAACCGCCGCGAATGCCGCCGCAATGCGTTTCAATCAGCTCTTCGAATGAGATCGACATGGCCTCTTCGACGACGCACGGGTTGTTCACATGGCCCGAAATCGCAAACAGCTTGGTGCCCGCGTTGTTCTGACGGCCAAAGCCTGCGAACCAGTCCGCACCCTGGCGCAGAATGGTCGGCACAACGGCAATTGATTCCACATTGTTCACCGTGGTTGGGCAGCCATAAAGGCCAGCCCCCGCCGGAAACGGAGGTTTCATCCGTGGCATGCCCTTCTTGCCCTCAAGGCTTTCGATCAGGGCGGTTTCCTCGCCGCAAATATAGGCCCCGGCCCCGTGATGCAGAAAGATATCGAAATCCCAGCCCGAACCAGCGGCGTTCTTGCCCAAAAGACCAGCGTCATAAGCCTCGTCAATCGCAGCCTGCAGCGCCTCGCGCTCGCGGATGTATTCGCCGCGCAGGTAGATATAGCAGGTGTGCGCGTTCATCGCGAAAGAGGCGATCAGACAGCCTTCGATCAGCGTATGCGGATCATGGCGCATGATCTCACGGTCTTTGCAGGTGCCGGGTTCGGATTCATCCGCGTTCACCACCAGATAAGCCGGACGCCCATCGCTTTCCTTGGGCATGAACGACCATTTCAGGCCCGTCGGGAAGCCCGCGCCGCCGCGACCGCGTAGACCTGAGTCCTTCATCGTCTGGATGATCCAGTCGCGGCCCTTTTCGATCAGGCCAGCAGTGCCGTCCCAATGCCCGCGGGCCTGTGCGCCCTTCAGCGTGCGCTCATGCATCCCGTAGATGTTGGTAAAGATCCGGTCCTGATCCTTCAGCATCGCGTGTTACCTTCAGCTGTCCTGACGCATGCGCCAGAGTTGAAAAATGTTGATGCCTGCATAGATGAAACCCGCCAAGGCAGCGAGATCAAACAGCAAGGCGTGCCGGGTGGTCAAACCCAGCACGGGTCCGATGAACAGGTTCATGGCAAGCCAGATCAGCATGGTCACGGCGATGACCACTCCGATGTGTCGACCCTTGCGGGCTATGGCCTGTTCCTTATCTTTGTCCATCTTTCCCTGATGCCCCGGGTGGGCATCCGCTTAGTCTTCGTAGGTGCCGTCTTCCTTGGCACGTTTGGCGAATTCGGTTTCGTCACCCACCGCAAGCTTGGCCGCCTGTTCGATCCAGCCGTCGCGTTCGATCCGGCCTTTGAACTTCAGGCGTGCATCAACCCAGGCCACATGTTCGGGTGTCCAGGCCGCGATTTGGTCGTAGTGATAGAAACCCAGCTCATTCAGCGTTTCTTCCAGCTTCGGTCCCACGCCTTTCAACAGCTTGAGGTCGTCCGGCAATCCGCCACGCGCCTCGGTCAGCGTTCTGGGCGCGTCTTCTTTGACAGCTTCCGGCTCAGCCTTGGCTTTCGCTTCTTCCGCTTGCTTCACCGCAGGTTTCGCGGGTTCTGGTGCTTTGGGAGGCTTCGCCGCAGCCGAGGCTCCGGCCTGCTTGCCATCCTTGCCCAACCAAGGCGTCAGGATCGGTACTTCGGTGCCGTCGATGCGCTTGATCGTGTCGCCCAGATCCGTCGCCAGCTCAACGCTAGCGTTATATTGCGGCTTGCCAGCTTCATATTCCGACAGGCTGCTCAGCCCCTTCAACGGCTCAGCCGCATAGCGCCCGTTCTGCGGTCCGGGTGTCGGTACCTTGCCAGCGGCCAGATCATCGATGATCTTGCCAAAACTCTCAGCCGTCAGGTCTTCGTAGTAATCTTTGCCGATCTGCGCCATGGGCGCGTTGGTGCACGAGCCGAGGCATTCCACCTCTTCCCAGCTCAACTTGCCATCAGCGGACAGCTCATGCGGTTTGGCGGTGATCTTTTCCTTGCAGACCGCAATCAGATCCTCGGCCCCGCAGATCATGCAGGAGGTCGTACCGCACACCTGAATATGCGCCACCGAACCAACCGGTTGTAGTTGGAACATGAAGTAGAAGGACGCAACCTCAAGCACGCGAATATAGGCCATGCCGAGCATGTCCGCGACGGATTCAATCGCCGGGCGGGACAGCCAGCCTTCCTGCTCTTGCGCGCGCCACAACAGCGGGATCACCGCGCTGGCCTGACGGCCTTCGGGGTACTTGGTAATTTGCGCTTCGGCCCATTGCTGATTGGCAGCGGTGAAGGCGAAGCTATCGGGTTGTTCGGGATGAAGACGGCGGAGCATTAGCGGTCAATCTCTCCAAATACGACGTCCATGGTGCCGATGATGGCGGCGACGTCGGCCAGTTGGTGGCCTTTGGAAACGTGGTCCATGGCTTGAAGGTGCAGGAAGCCAGGCGCGCGCAGCTTGGCCCTGTAAGGCTTGTTGGTGCCGTCGGCAACCAGATAGACGCCGAACTCGCCCTTGGGGGCCTCGACGGCGGCATAAACCTCGCCTGCGGGGACATGGAAGCCTTCGGTATACAGTTTGAAGTGATGGATCAGGCTCTCCATCGAGGTCTTCATGTCTGACCGTTTCGGCGGGGTGATCTTGCCACGGGCCAGAACGTCACCCGGGCATTCACGGATCTTGGCGATGGCCTGACGGATGATCAGCAGCGACTGGCGCATCTCTTCCATGCGGCAGAGATAACGGTCATAGCAGTCGCCATTTTTACCGACTGGGATCTGGAATTCGAATTCGTCATAGCATTCGTAGGGCTGCGCACGGCGCAAGTCCCAAGCCAGACCGGACCCACGGACCATCACGCCCGAGAAGCCGTATTTCTGGATGTCATCCTCGGTCACAACGCCAATATCAGCGTTGCGCTGTTTGAAGATGCGGTTTTCGGTCAGCAATCCGTCAATGTCGTCCAGAACGGCGGGGAACTCGTGGCTCCACGCCTCGATATCGTCCAGCAGTTCCGGCGGCAGGTCCTGATGGACACCGCCAGGGCGGAAATAGGCGGCGTGCAGGCGGGCTCCACAGGCGCGCTCATAGAACACCATCAGCTTTTCGCGCTCTTCAAAGCCCCAGAGCGGCGGGGTCAGAGCACCTACATCCATTGCCTGCGTGGTCACATTCAGCAGGTGATTCAGGATGCGCCCGATTTCGGAATACAAAACCCGGATCAGCGAACCCCGACGCGGTACTTCGACACCGGTCAGCTTTTCGATGGCCAAACACCAGGCATGTTCCTGGTTCATCGGCGCCACATAATCCAGACGGTCGAAATACGGCAGGTTCTGCAGATATGTCCGACTTTCCATCAGCTTTTCGGTGCCACGGTGCAGCAGGCCGATATGCGGATCGCATCGCTCGACGATCTCACCGTCGAGCTCGAGAACCAGACGCAGAACCCCGTGCGCCGCAGGGTGTTGCGGGCCGAAGTTGATGTTGAAGTTGCGGATCTTCTGTTCTCCGCTCAGCGCGTCCGTGCTGCCGTCATCGTATCTTGAGCCGTCCATCAACGCCCTCGTTTCTTCTTTTTCGCATCGGCCCGCACCCGGACCTTTTCGGCATCAGCCGCTTTTGCTGCCGCGGCTGCCAATAGGGCACCCATTACGCCCAATGCGATCAATTCACCCATCATGTCAGCGTCGCTCCAATCATTGCAGCCTTGTTGCCTTCCTTCGGGTTGAGACGTTTTTTGTTACGTCTCTTGCTTCTCATCCCCCGGCAGGATGTAGTTCGCACCTTCCCATGGGGACATAAAATCGAATTGTCGGTATTCCTGCACCAGACTGACGGGTTCGTAGACCACGCGTTTTTGCGCCTCGTCATAGCGAACCTCGGTATATCCGGTGGTCGGAAAGTCCTTGCGCAGCGGATAGCCGCGGAAACCATAGTCTGTCAGGATACGCCGCAGATCCGGGTGACCCGAGAACAGGATGCCAAACATGTCGAACACCTCACGCTCGAACCAATTGGCCGAGGGGTGAACATCGACGATCGAGGGCACCATGTCCTCCTCGCGGATCGAAACCCGCAGGCGGATGCGTTGATTCTGGTACATCGACAGGAAGTGATAGACCACATCGAACCGCTTGGCGCGTTCGGGATAATCGACACCGGTGATGTCCACCAGGGTTGAAAACTGGCAAGACCGGTCGCTTTTCAGAAATTCGATAAATTCAACCAGGTTTGACGGCGCCACATCGACATTCAGCTCTCCATGGGTGACATCCCAGGACAAGACGCAATCGGCCCGCTTCAGCTCCAGCTGTGCGCCGAGTTCTTTGAGTGCTTCGCTCATCAACTCTCTCCTCAGCGGACGATGGTGCCGGTACGGCGGATTTTGCGTTGCAGTTGCATCAGACCATACAGCAACGCCTCAGCGGTCGGAGGGCAGCCCGGTACGTAAATGTCCACAGGCACAACCCGGTCACAGCCACGTACGACCGAGTAAGAGTAGTGATAATAGCCACCGCCATTGGCGCAGGATCCCATCGAGATCACATAACGCGGCTCGGGCATCTGGTCGTAAACCTTACGAAGCGCCGGGGCCATCTTGTTGGTCAGCGTGCCTGCCACGATCATCACATCTGACTGGCGTGGGGACGCACGCGGCGCGATACCAAACCGTTCCGCATCATAACGGGGCATCGAGGTATGCATCATTTCAACCGCGCAGCAGGCCAGACCAAAGGTCATCCAATGCAGCGACCCGGTGCGCGCCCAGTTGATGATGTCCTCGGTCGAGGTCAGCAAGAAGCCCTTATCCTGCAGCTCAGCGTTCAGGGCCTGGGTGGCGACTTCTTTGTCGACGCCAGCAGTGTTTGCACCCGTCATCACTCCCATTCCAAGGCCCCCTTCTTCCACTCATAGGCAAAGCCGATGGTCAGAACACCAAGGAACACCATCATCGACCAAAATCCGACATCGCTGATGTCCTTGAAGCCGACGGCCCAAGGGAACAGGAAGGCGATTTCAAGATCGAAGATGATGAAAAGAATCGACACCAGATAGAACCGGACATCGAATTTCATCCGCGCATCGTCGAAGGCATTGAAACCACATTCATATGCGCTGACCTTTTCGGGGTCTGGATTGCGGACGGCCAGAACCACAGCAGCCAGAATCAGGACGATCCCAAGGCCAACGGCAACGGCCAGAAACACCAGAATCGGGAGGTACTCCCGCAGCAGGTCTTCCACGAATAGCTCCTTTCCTGCGCATATCCCAAAAGGGTGCGCCGTCAATTGGCGTGTTGACTGGACATTCTCTATCCCTGCGGGGTCAGGGGGTCAACCGAACACAGTGCCCCACGACATCAAACATGCGCTTGACAGCGCGGCATAGAATCGCAGCGGGGTTTCTTGCCAAGGCCAAGCGGTTCTTTGTTAAACCTACTTATTCCATGCAGGTTTTCGTTTTTCGAAGAACGCCGCAATTCCTTCACGCGCCTCTTCCGTTTCCCAGCGTTCAACCAGTTCCCCGATGGTCTGGTCTATCACAGCGTCATCAATGCGCGGGCCCAGAGTTCTGATCAGCTCTTTGGCCGAGGCAACCGCGCCGGGCGCGCATGACAGATAGGGGCGAATTTCGTCCTCTATCGCATCCGCAAGCTGTTCCGCGGACACCGTCTTTGCCAGCAAGCACAGCTCAACAGCTTCTGCAGCATCGAACAATCGGGCCGACATAAACACTCTGCGCGCACGCGCTTCGCCCATACGGGCGATGACGTAAGGCCCGATGGTGGCAGGGATCAGGCCCAATCGGGTTTCGGTCAGACCCATCTTGAGGCTGTCCACCCCTATTGCGATGTCGCAGACAGCAGCCATCCCAACACCGCCGCCAAAGGCGTTACCCTGTAGCGCGCCGATCAAAGGCTTGGGCAGTGTGTTCAAAGCTTGCAGCATCTCAGCCAGCTTGCGGGCCTCGGTGAAACGGGTCGCTTTATCCGCCGCCATCTGATCCTGCATCCAACCCAGATCGCCACCTGCGCAAAAGCTCTTTCCGGCTGCGGCCAGAACAACGACCCGAACGGTATCGTCCTGCCCCAATTGCTCTGCGGCCTGGGTCAGCTCGGTGATCATCTGACCAGACAAAGCGTTGTGCTTTTCTGCCCGGCTCAGGGTCAGAGTGGCTATCCCTCGTGAATCGGTCGAGATCGCGAGTGTTTCAAACATTTCAGCCCCTTAGTGCCTTTGCCATCCGCGCGGCTTCTTCAATCACATCGAGGTCCAGCCCCGTTTCATATCCTAGTCGTTGCAAATGCTCGGCGACGGCTTCAGTGGCCACATTGCCTTCGGCCCCCGGCGCATAGGGGCAACCGCCCAACCCGCCTACGGCTGCGTCGAACACACGCACGCCCAGCGCCAGCGCCGCATCGATATTGTCAATTGCGCGTCCATTGGTGTCGTGGAAATGCCCCGCCAGCCGCGTCACGGGAACCCTTTCGCGCACCGCCAAAAGCATATGTGCGACCTTGTCTGGCGTTCCCTGCCCGATCGTATCACCTAACGAGACCTCGTAGCAGCCCAGCGCAAACAACCAGTCTGCAACCTCGGCCACTTTCTCGGGCGGGGTTGGGCCGTCATACGGGCAATCGGTCACACATGAGACATAACCGCGTACCGGCAGGTCGATATGGCGCGCTGCTTCCAGAATCGGAACGAACCGCTCAATCGATTCCGCGATTGACGCGTTGACATTGGCCTTGGAAAATCCCTCGGACGCCGAGGCAAACACGGCAATCTCGTCTACCTTGGCCGCCAGCGCATCCTCATACCCACGCATATTGGGCGTTAGCGCCGCGTAGCGGACACCATCCGCGCGGTTGATCCCGGCCAGAACTTGTGCCGACCCAGCCATCTGCGGCACCCATTTTGGGGACACAAAGCTTGCGACTTCGATCCGACTAAACCCGGCACGGCTGAGGCAGTCGATCAGTGCCACTTTGTCGGCAACAGGTATCTCACGCTTTTCGTTCTGCAGCCCATCGCGCGGCCCAACTTCATAAATCTCGACCTGATCACCCATGTCTGTGCCCCTTCTGGCTGCTTTTTGTTTTCAAAACGGATGATCTGACCGTGCCACGTGTGGCGACGCGGGTACAGATCACTCTTCCTCCAACCGCACCAAGGCTGCCCCGGCTTCGACTTGAGCACCATCTTCGACCAGCACCTCGGCCACAACGCCATCGCGCGCCGCCAGCAGGGAATGCTCCATCTTCATCGCCTCAAGAATGGCCAAGCGATCACCCTCTTGCACGGCCTGACCCGCTGTCGCAAAGACCGCTTTGACCAGACCTGGCATCGGCGCCTCGATCACATTGGTATCGCCCGTAGCACTGGCATCCCGATCAAGCGGGTCGATCAGATCAAAGCTGCGGCCATAATCCTTAAACACGGTCAGGGTCGACCCACTTACAGAAACGTCTGGCATCGGCGCACCGTTCAGTGTCCAGCGATCCGAGGTCCGCTCGGCCAAGACGCGATCCTCTCCCATTTGCCAAATCTGTCGATCCGGCCCGTCGACTTGCACATCCAGATCCAAGGTTTCGCCCTCAGCGGAGAGTTGCACGGCGCGATGCAACGGAGCCCAAAGAGAGAACCCGGTTTCAAGCGCGACATTCACCAGGTCCAAGGCTGTCATCGCTGCTGCAACGACTGCCACGACCGAAGGTTCTGCTTCCTGAACCAATTCCTCAAGTTCCCGCCCGATCAGACCCGTATCCACATCGCCCGAGGCAAACCCCGCATGACGAGTCAACGCCCCCAGGAAAGCCAGGTTTGTTACGGTACCCGCAACTTTGGTTTTCTGTAAAACCCGGTGCAACGTCTCAAGCGAGACAGAGCGGGTCGGCCCGTGCACAACCACTTTGGCAATCATCGGGTCGTACCATGGGCTGATCGTATCCCCTGCCCGCACGCCACTGTCGGCGCGGCAATTGGCTGGGAATTCCAGATGCGTCAGCGTACCCGTCGCAGGCAGGAACCCTTTCGGAACATCTTCCGCATAAAGCCGTGCCTCAAACGCATGGCCCTGGATCGACAGGTCTTCCTGCTGCTTCGGCAAGCTTTCACCCGCCGCGACGCGCAATTGCCATTCGACAAGATCAACACCCGTAATCGCTTCGGTCACAGGGTGTTCCACCTGCAAGCGTGTGTTCATCTCCATGAACCAGAACCTGTCTGGGCGCAGCCCGTCCGAGGCGTCCACAATGAACTCAACCGTGCCCGCGCCTTTGTAGCCAATCGCCTCGGCGGCACGCACGCCAGCCTGCCCCATAGCCGCGCGCATCTCAGGCGTCATGCCGGGGGCCGGAGCCTCTTCGATCACCTTCTGATGTCGCCGCTGCAAAGAGCAATCGCGTTCGAACAAATGCACCGCATGGGTGCCATCGCCAAAAACCTGCACCTCAATATGGCGCGGCTTGACGACGAACTTCTCGACCAGCACCGTATCATTGCCGAACGCGGTCTTGGCCTCACCGCGGGCGCTGTCCAGCGCTGCGGCAAAATCCTCGGGCCGTTCGACAAGCCGCATGCCCTTGCCGCCACCGCCTGCCACGGCCTTGATAAGAACCGGATAGCCTATGGTATCCGCTGCGCCCGCCAGATGCTCGGCATCCTGATTGTCACCGTGATAGCCTGGGACCACCGGAACTCCGGCCTGCTCCATCAGAACCTTGGCGGCATCTTTCAGGCCCATCTTGCGGATCGCATCCGCTGACGGGCCAATGAAAACCAACCCCGCAGCCTCAACCGCATCCACGAAATCAGGGTTTTCGGACAGAAACCCATAGCCGGGATGGATCGCCTGCGCGCCCGCATCCAACGCGGCCTGAATGATTACATCGCCCTTCAGATAACTCTCGGCAGGGGCCGCACCACCGATATGAACAGCTTGATCCGCCATCTGCACATGCTTGGCCGAGGCGTCCGCGTCCGAATACACCGCAACGCAGGACACGCCCATCTTCTGAGCAGTTTCCATAACGCGGCAGGCGATCTCACCCCGGTTGGCAATCAGGATTTTGTTGAACATAGTTTACTCCTCAGCCGCTAGATCTTCGATGAGGCGGAACCGTTCGCAGAGCAATTCCATCTTGGGATCAAACCCGCCATTGCGCTCAAAATACTGGCGGTGGTGCTCACGCCACCCTTCAAGGGTCTCATTTTCGCCTTCGGCCAACGCAAAATCTTCGGTCACGTCGCAATACCGACAGATCGCCACGTCGACCGTTTCGATCACCAATGCCGGGCGATCATCCCATTCCAGTGCGATATCACGCCGCCCCACGACAGGCTTCGCCGGGCTGTCTTCGGGATAGTCACGCGAAGCTCCGCAAGTCGCCGTTTTCCGACCCGTTCGCACCAGAGACAACAGCTCAGCGCTCAATTCAGCATTGTCGCCAAACTTGAAGGTTTGCGCGCCTGGATAGCGCGCCACGACATCATTCACACAAACGCTCATCTCACATCCTGAACACGCCGAAACGTGTCTCCTCAATCGGTGCATTCAGCGCCGCGCTCAGCGACAGGGCCAGAACGTCGCGCGACTTGCGCGGATCGATGATGCCGTCATCCCATAGCCTCGCCGAGGCATAGAGCGGGTGGGACTGCTCTTCGAACATCTCCAGCGTTGGGCGTTTAAACTCGGCCTCTTCCTCAGCCGACCAAGTGCCGCCCTGCCGTTCGATCCCGTCACGTTTGACGGTGGCCAGAACGCCCGCCGCCTGCTCACCGCCCATCACCGAAATGCGCGAGTTTGGCCATGTCCACAAGAACCTTGGCTGATAGGCCCGACCGGCCATGCCATAGTTCCCGGCCCCGAACGAGCCGCCCACCAGCATCGTAACCTTCGGCACCGAGGTCGTCGCCACCGCAGTCACCATCTTGGCCCCGTGCCGGGCGATGCCTTCGTTTTCGTATTTCCGTCCCACCATGAAGCCGGTGATGTTCTGCAGGAACACAAGCGGCGTCTTGCGCTGCGAACACAACTCGACAAAATGCGCGCCCTTCTGGGCGGCCTCAGAAAACAAAACGCCGTTGTTGGCAATGATCCCGACCGGACACCCTTTGACATGGGCAAATCCAGTTACCAGCGTGTCGCCAAAGCGCGGTTTGAACTCATCGAACCGAGAGCCATCGACCAAACGTGCAATCACCTCGCGGATATCATAGGGCGTGCGCAGATCAGCAGGGACAACTCCAAGAATTTCCTCAGGGTCGTACGCAGGTTCCTCCGACGTTTCAAACTGTAGGCCACGCTTAAGTTCGGTACCGCCCAACGACCCAACCGCCCGCCGGGCCAAGGCAAGCGCGTGCGCGTCATCCTCGGCCAGATAATCCGCCACGCCGGACAAGCGGGTGTGGACGTCTCCTCCACCCAGCTCCTCGGCACTGACGACCTCGCCCGTAGCGGCCTTAACCAGAGGTGGCCCGGCCAAAAAAATGGTGCCCTGCTCTTTCACGATGATCGTCACATCAGACATCGCGGGCACATAAGCCCCGCCCGCCGTACACGAGCCCATCACCACCGCGATCTGAGCAATGCCTTTGGCGCTCATCCGCGCCTGATTATAGAAGATGCGGCCAAAATGGTCGCGGTCGGGAAAAACCTCATCCTGATTGGGCAGGTTCGCACCGCCGCTATCGACCAGATAGATGCAGGGCAGATGGTTTTCCTCAGCAATCTCCTGCGCGCGCAGGTGTTTCTTGACCGACATCGGGTAATACGTGCCGCCCTTTACGGTGGCGTCGTTGCACACCACCATGACCTCGCGCCCCTGCACCCGGCCGATGCCCGCAATAACCCCGGCACAAGGTGCGGCATCGCCATACATCCCGTGCGCCGCCGTCGCACCGATTTCCAAAAACGGAGAGCCCGCGTCTAACAGGTTCGCGACCCTGCGCCGAGGCAGCATCTTGCCCCGTGATTCATGCCGCGCACGGGATTTCTCGCCACCGCCCATCCGGGCTGCATCGGCAGCGGCAGAGATCTGCGCCAGCGCGTCGAGATGCGCAGCGCGGTTTGCTTTGAAGCCCTCGGAGGCGGGCATGGCTTTTGATGTGAGTTTCATTTTTAGATATCCACCTTCAATGCCCGATTACTTATGGGCAAGACCACCACTGCGAAGTAAATTATGTAGAAGATTACGCTCTTTGCAGAAGACGAGAGGGGCCAATTCAACAGCCCTTCAGGGTTGTTCAAATAGATACTAGTCTCATCCAATGCCAAGAAAGGCAAAGGCAGCGTCATCAGAAAAAACAATAGTAAGAAATGAAAAACCCCATTCTTGGACTTAACGCGCAGCCAAGCTTCGCAGTTGCCACACCTTACAGCTGGCACGTACTCCTCACTGCCAACCATAGTGGTCAAAACACTTAAGGGCTGCGGCACCCCATATTTGGGGTACTTTAACCCTGACAGACGCCGCAGAATCTTATTCATTGTCGGTCTCCCCCGCCGCTCGCGCCTTCAACTCCTTCCGGATCACCTTCCCCGTCACCGTCATCGGCAATTCCTCCAGAAACGCCACTTCGCGCGGATAAGAGTAATGCGCCAAACGGTCTTTGACCCAATCTTGCAACTCACGCTCTGCAGCCTGAGCCCCCGGTTTCAGCACCACATACGCCTTGACGATCTCGTTCCGCAGCGGGTCTGGCTTTCCGACCACGCCCACCGTCGCCACCGCGGGATGGGTCAGCAGGCAATCCTCGATCTCGGCAGGGCCGATGCGGTATCCGGCTGAGGTAATCACGTCATCGTCACGTCCGACAAAGCGCAGGTAATCCCCCTCCCAAACGCCGCGATCTCCGGTGATCAACCAATCGCCCCGGAATTTCTCAGCCGTCGCCTCGGGCCGTTTCCAATATTCCAGCAGCATCGAGGCGGATCCGCCCCGGATCGCCACGTCGCCTTCCTCGGTCGTTGGGTTGCCGTCCTCGTCGATCACCGCCACTTCATGCCCCGGCACCGGTTTGCCGATGCAGCCGGGCTGCGCTGGGAAATCCTCGGCGCAAGAGGACACCACCATGTTGCACTCGGTCTGGCCGTAGAACTCATTGATCGTCAGACCAAACGCTTTTTGCCCCCAGGCCAGCATCTCGGCCCCCAACGGCTCACCGCCGGACGCGACCGAACGCAGGCCGGGAATACTCTGATCGGCCGCTTTCAGCATCCGCAAGGCTGTAGGAGGGAAAAACACGTTGCGCACCCCGCCGCGTGCGACAATATCGGCGCAGGCCTCGGGCGTGAATTTCTCAAGCCGCGCCGCGACCACGGGAATACCAAGCGCCAACCCCGGCATCAGCACATCGAACAAACCGCCGATCCATGCCCAATCCGCAGGAGTCCACAGGCAATCGCCCTCACGCAAATGGTTATGACTGATCGAGACACCCGGCAAATGCCCGGTCAGCACACGATGCCCATGCAGCGCGCCCTTTGGGCTTCCTGTGGTACCTGAGGTATAGATCAGCACCGCTGGATCCCCGGGACCGGTGTCGGCGAATGGAACGGGTGCGCCAGCCTCACCAATTTCTGATGCAATCAGAGCTTCGGCCAAATCGCCCAGCAGTGCAGCCCCTTCGGCATCGGTCAGCACAATTTTGGCGCCTGCATCTCCGACCCGCGACCTTAGGGCATCCTGCTTGAACAACTTAAACAGCGGGACAGAGATCGCTCCGATCTTCC
Organism: Ruegeria sp. HKCCA6837; assembly: GCF_013034475.1. Lineage (NCBI taxonomy): Bacteria > Pseudomonadati > Pseudomonadota > Alphaproteobacteria > Rhodobacterales > Roseobacteraceae > Ruegeria > Ruegeria sp. HKCCA6837. The sequence goes on along the minus strand of NZ_WQGD01000006.1, from coordinate 219,776 downwards.
AGATGGCCAGATGGGCTGCGGCGCACCAGGCGGACTGGCTCAGCAGCACGCCGACGCGGTCTCCGGGCTGCACACGGCGCAGCAGGGCGCGGGACAGATCATCCGACATATTAGCCAGCTGTCCGCAGGTGACTTGGCGTGCATCCGCACCGGTCAAATCAATCAACGCCACCTGATCTTCGGTATGGCGCAAGCATTGCTGTGCCATATTCATTCGCTCAGGCACGTCCCAGCCACCCCCTGGGCGCAAACCCGGTATGCGCTCAGCGTTTAGCACCGTGAAACTCCCTTGTTTCTCTTACCCTTAACCAGATTGCACCCGGTCCAGCAGTCACCGGAATTTGATGCAGATCAGGGCGACCCGGACACCAGTCTGCGACTCCAGTCCCATCAACAGAACCAAAGGCAAGAATATGACCAAGAAACTCGCCGCATTGACCCTGTCCACCGCCCTTGTGGCGATGGCCGCCCCTGCATTCGCCCAATCGCAAGGAGATTGGACCGTCGGCATCGGTGTCGGCTATCTGGACCCGAAATCCGACAACGGCACGATCGCTGGCGCACCTGCGACGATTGACGCAGATACACGCCCGATCTTCACCGCTGAATATTTCATCCGTGACAACCTGGGCATCGAACTGCTGGCCGCAACTCCGTTCAAACACACCATCGCCCTTGGCGGTGTTGATGCGGCCACAGTCAAGCACCTGCCGCCCACACTGTCGTTGAACTATCACTTCCCGACCAACAGCGCTTGGAAACCCTATGTGGGTGCCGGTCTGAACTATACCATCTTCTTCGATGAACAGACCGCTTTGGGCAATCTCAAGGTCGATGACTCCTTCGGTGTCTCGCTGCAAGCCGGTCTGGACTACATGGTCAGCGATAACGGCGCAGTTCGTTTGAATGTACGCTGGTTCGACATCGACTCGGACGTATCGCTGAACGGTACCAATATCGGCACCGCAGAAATCGATCCGTTCCTGGTCGGCATTTCCTACGTCCATAAATTCTAATCCCATCTCAAAAGCGCCCCGCAGTGACCTCGTCTGCGGGGCGTCTTTTCTCAGAGCATTTCGCTCATCATTTCACGGCCGATCAGCATCCGGCGAATCTCGCTAGTGCCAGCGCCGATCTCCATCAGCTTGGCATCCCGGAAAATCCGGCTGACCGGCGAATCCGACAAGAACCCGGCCCCGCCCAGCGCCTGAACCGCCTGATGCGCCTGCACCATCGCCTGTTCCGAGGCATACAGACAGCACGCCGCCGCGTCCTGACGCGTCACGTCGCCCCGATCACAGGCCTTGGCGACCTCATAAACATAAGCCCGAGCCGAGTTCATCGCCGTGTACATGTCGGCGATCTTGCCCTGCATCAACTGGAAGCTTCCGATGGGTTTGCCGAACTGTTTGCGCTCGGCCAGATAGGGCATCACTTCGTCCAGACAGGCGGCCATGATGCCGGTGCCGATCCCGGCTAGAACCACACGTTCATAGTCCAGCCCCGACATGAGCACGGCCACGCCTTTACCCTCTTCGCCCAACACGTTCTCGAACGGCACTTCAACGTCTTCAAAGATTAGTTCAGCAGTGTTCGACCCGCGCATCCCCAGCTTGTCGAAATGAGGTGAGGTCGAGAACCCTTTCATTTCCTTCTCGATCAGAAAGGCCGTGATCCCCTTTGACCCGGCATCCGGATCTGTCTTCGCATAGACCACCAGTGTATCCGCGTCCGGCCCGTTGGTGATCCAGTATTTATTGCCATTCAGACGGTAATGATCGTTCCGCTTCTCCGCCCGCAACTTCATCGACACAACGTCCGATCCAGCTGACGGTTCCGACATGGCCAGCGCGCCGACATGCTCGCCCGAGATCAGGCGCGGCAGGTATTTCTGCTTCTGCTCCTCACTGCCGTTCAGCTTGATCTGGTTCACGCAGAGGTTTGAATGGGCCCCGTATGACAGGGAAACCGATGCCGAGGCACGCGCGACTTCTTCGACCGCAATCGTATGCGCCAGATAGGACATACCTGCACCGCCATATTCTTCGGGCACAGTGACACCTAAAAGGCCAAGTTCACCCATCTCTTTCCACAGCTCGTTCGGAAACGCATTGGTCAGGTCAATCTCAGCCGCCATAGGCTTGACCCGCTCCTGCGCCCAGCGATGCACCATCTCGCGCAGGGCATTCACATCCTCACCCAGATCGAACTTCATCGTGGCCATGAACATCTACGTCCTCCCTCCGCATTAATGAACAAATGTTCAATAAATTAGTATCAGCGAATACAGGCCCGGTCAATCTTTGTGAGCGCCCCGACGCAAAACGCCGCCCAACACGGGCGGCGTTGCAAAAGATTCAGCGTGCGCCGCAGGCGCACTCCGCATGGTTACGACTGATAGACCACGCCCACCTCGGTCCGGATTATCCGCGCAATCATCTGGCAATCTTCCAGTGAAAACGTCAGGGGTACACGCATGTCCATGACGCCAGCCAGAACACGATCACTTTCTGGCATACGCTCACTGTCGAAATAACGCCAACTGTCATAGCGTGATGTGAACCCGGTTGGCTCGGCCCCTCCGAACCATTTCAGCTCGACCCCTCGCGCCGCACAACGGCTGATCACGTCAGCAACCCGCTCGGGTGACCAGTCCAGCAGCAGAAACTGTATCGAAGATCCGACATAGGTCTCCTCCTCGGGCCGCTCGACCATGGTCAGGCCCGGCGTTCCGCGCAAACCGGTCTCGATCTCGCGATAGCGCTCATTCCAACGCTCCACCTGACGGTCCAGATCGCGCAATTGCGGGCGAAGAATTGCAGCACGCAAATTGTCCATCCGGCCAGAGACATTCGGCGTCGTGTATTTGATCCGCTCGAACACCTCGGGCCCCGGCGCAGCCAGATGGCGCTCATACAGCATGTAGGATCCCGACAGCATTGTGGCTTTGGCCGCCAACTCCTCGTCATCGGTGACCAGCAAACCGCCCTCGCCCGAATTCACGTGCTTGTAAGTCTGGCACGAATAACAGCCGATTGCGCCCTGCCGCCCCGACAACTGGCCCCGCCAGGCTGCACCCATCGTATGCGCGCAGTCTTCGATCACGATCACGCCGGCGGCATCGCACATCTGCATCAGTCGGTCCATGTCACACAGGTGGCCCCGCATATGGCTGAGCATAAGCACGCGCGCCTGATCCAGTTTGCGCTCAAGATCATCCAAATCGATGGTAAGATTCTCGGTCACGCCCACAAAGATGGCCCGCCCCCCAACCGAAGCAATCGACCCCGGCACCGGGGCCAACGTGAAGGCGTTGGTCAGAACGGGATCACCGGGCTGAACTCCAACCGCGCGAAGGGCGGTGGCCAGAGCATATCCGCCAGATGACACAGCCAGACAGTATTTTGCTCCCATCTGCGCCGCGAATTCCTGCTCCAGCAGAGCCGTTTCCCCCAATTCGCCCGCCGCCACGTTATAGCGATGCAGACGCCCGTGGCGCAGAACGGCCAGAGCCGCCTCTATCGCGTCCTCGGGAAGGGGTTCCTGCTGCGTGAAATTGCCAGTAAATGTTTCGGTCATGGTCTTTTTCTGGGGCTCCGAGTGAGTCCGGTCAAGGTTTCAGGCTGCTGCACCTATCAGATCGGGCACGAGGTCCGGCAAATCGTCGAAGTGGTGCAACAGGGCTTCGGGTTCCAATGCCGCCATGTCATCCCCTGACGGTCCGAATGTCACCAAAACAGATGGAACCCCTGCGGCTTTGGCGGTGTTGCGGTCTGTATCCGAGTCTCCGATCAGCACGCACCAATCAGGGTCGCCCCCGGCGCGACGCGCAGCTTCGCGGAGTGGCGCCGGATCAGGTTTGCGCACCGGCAGCGTGTCGGCACCGACCAATGAGGCAAAGCGGTCTCGTACACCCATGCGGGTCAGCAACAATTCGGCCAGATGTTCAGGTTTGTTGGTGCAAATGCCAACACCGTACCCCGCCTTGCTCAGCATCTCGACCGCCTGCAAAGCGCCGGGATAAAAACTGGTGTGGGTGTCGATGTCCTGCGCATAGGCTTCAAGCAGAACCGGGTAATAGGCGTGGACCGTATTCTCATCAAAGGCACCCACGCGTTTTAAACCGTGGGTCAACATCATGCGGCCACCACGCAGCGCTATACCAGCATCCTGTCCATGGACCAGCACATCGCCGTGCCCCATTTCGCGAAAACAATGGTTCGCTGCGGCCAGCAAATCGCCTGACGTGTCCGCCAATGTGCCGTCCAAATCGAATATGACGGTGCGCATATCGCCTCCTTATTCGGCAGGTTTTCGCCGTGTCCTGTTTCAATCGGCAATCTTGTTTGATGGCCGAACGGCTTGCGCCTTTGCCCTCAGCGGATAAAACGGTCGGCAACAAAACACAAAGAGAAAACGATTTCATGAGCATTGCCCTTGTCATCCTTGCCGCCGGAAAAGGCACCAGGATGAATTCGGATATTCCCAAAGTCCTGCATCCCATCGCCCAAGTGCCGATGCTTGTCCACGCGATGCGCGCCGGGTCCGTTCTGTCGCCCGAGCGAACTGTGATTGTCACCGGCCACGGGTCCGAAGCTGTGGCAAAGGTTGCGCAAGGCGAAGACGAAGCGGCGCAGATTGCCGTTCAGGAAGAACAACAAGGCACCGCTCACGCAGTTGCTCAGGCGCGGCAAGCGTTGGAGGAGTTTGAGGGCGATGTTGTGGTGCTTTACGGCGACACCCCGTTTCTACAACCGGACACGCTGGAACGGATGATCGAGGCACGGTCGCAGAACGATCTGGTCATTCTCGGGTTCGAAGCTGCCGACCCCGCACGTTATGGTCGGTTGGTGATGAAAGGCGACAGCTTGGAATGCATTGTCGAATTCAAAGACGCCACTGATGAAGAACGGGCACTAACCTTCTGTAATTCTGGACTTCTTGCCTGTAGCGCAAAACTATTGTTTTCGCTGATCGATGCTGTCGGAAACGACAACGCTTCCGGTGAATACTACCTGACTGACGTGGTGGAAATTGCCCGCAACCGTGGTTTGAACGTGACCGCCGTCGCCTGTGACGAGTCCCAGACACTGGGGGTGAACTCGCGCACGGATCTTGCCGCCGCGGATGCCGTGTACCAGGCCCGCGCACGTGCTGAGCTTTTAGACATGGGTGTCACCTTGATGGCCCCTGAGACGGTGTATCTGGCCGCTGACACTGTGATCGGGCGCGATACAGTGATCGAACCCAATGTGGTGTTTGGTCCCGGCGTCACGGTTGAAAGCGGCGCGACGATCCGGGCGTTTTCGCATCTGGAAGGGTGCCATGTCAGTCGCGGCGCGATCATTGGGCCCTATGCCCGTTTGCGCCCCGGCGCCGAGTTGGCGGAAAACACGCGGGTTGGAAACTTCGTCGAAATCAAGAACGCTGAAATCGCCGAAGGTGCCAAGGTCAACCACCTCAGCTATATCGGCGATGCGACTGTGGGTGCTGCAACAAATATCGGCGCAGGAACAATCACCTGCAACTATGACGGCGTGATGAAGCACAAGACCACCATTGGTGAGAACGTGTTTATCGGGTCGAACACCATGCTTGTCGCCCCCGTAACCGTAGGCGACGGCGGAATGACAGCAACGGGCACTGTCGTGACCAAGAATGTGGAACCTGACGCGTTGGCTGTGGCTCGCGCCAAGCAGGAAAACAAGCCCGGATATGCGCGTAAATTGTTTGATATGTTAAAGGCGAAGAAGGCTCGCCGCGATAAAGAGGCCTGAGATATGTGTGGAATTGTAGGTGTTTTGGGGCAGCACGAGGCGGCCCCTATTCTGGTAGAGGCCCTGAAACGGCTGGAATATCGCGGCTATGACAGTGCCGGAATTGCTACTGTGAATGATGGCGCGCTGGGCCGCAGGCGCGCGGTCGGCAAGCTGGTCAACCTCAGCGACCTGTTGGTGCACGAGCCGCTGCCCGGAAAGTCCGGTATCGGTCATACCCGTTGGGCCACACACGGCGCGCCCTCGGTCAACAACGCGCATCCGCACAAAGCAGGTCCTGTGGCCGTGGTTCATAACGGCATCGTCGAAAACTACCGCGACCTAAGGGCCGAACTGGCCCAGCATGGCGTCGATTTTCAGACCGAAACGGATACCGAAACCGTTGCCTTGATGACCGAGCATCACCTCAACTCGGGCATGTCGCCGGTTGAAGCCGCATTCAAAACGATCGATCAACTCGAAGGCGCTTTTGCGTTGGCGTTTTTGTTCGACGGAGAGGACGACCTGATCGTTGCTGCCCGCAAGGGGTCGCCGCTGGCCATCGGCCACGGGGATGGTGAGATGTATGTCGGGTCTGACGCCATTGCCTTAGCGCCATTGACCAATCAGATCACGTATCTTGAAGAAGGAGACCGCGCGGTTCTGACCCGCACCTCTTTGGAAATCCGCAATGAGGCCGGTGAGCTAGCCAACCGTGAAAAGCGCAAGATCAAGCTGGATCACGCACGCGCTGACAAGGGCGAGCACAAGCACTTCATGGCCAAGGAAATTGCCGAACAGCCCATCGTCGTGGCCGAGGCTATCCGATCTTACTTGCCCACCGGCGGTGACCGCGTTGTGCTGCCGGACACCGAGCTGGATTTCACCAAGCTGGACCGTCTGACCATGGTGGCCTGCGGCACGGCGTTTTACGCCTGTCTGACCGCGAAATACTGGTTCGAACAACTGGCCAAGATGCCGGTCGAGGTCGATATCGCCAGCGAGTTCCGTTACCGCGAGCCTCCGATCACCGGGCGCACCCTGGCGCTGTTCGTCAGCCAGTCAGGAGAAACCGCCGATACGCTGGCCGCATTGCGCTATTGCGAAGGTAAAGCTGACAAGATTGTTTCGGTTGTAAACGTGCCGGAAAGCTCGATTGCCCGCGAAAGCGATATTGCCCTGCCGATTCATGCAGGTGTTGAAATCGGCGTTGCCTCGACAAAGGCCTTTACCTGTCAGCTCAGTGTACTGCTGATGCTGGCACTCAAGGCTGCTGCTGACCGGGGCACGTTGACCGATGAAGAAATCGCCGATCATGCTGCGGCACTGCGTGGATTACCGACTATTTTGAACGCGGCGCTGGATCAGAACCGGGCGATCCGTAAAGCCGCCCAAAGGTTGTCTGAAGCCCGCGATGTGCTGTTTCTGGGCCGTGGCCTGATGTATCCGCTTGCAATGGAAGGCGCGCTGAAGCTCAAGGAAATCAGCTATATCCACGCCGAAGGTTATGCATCGGGTGAGCTGAAACATGGGCCCATTGCCCTGATCGACAAACATATGCCCGTGGTGGTCATGGCCCCGCGTGACACTGTCTTCGACAAGACCGTGTCGAACATGCAGGAAGTGATGGCCCGAAAAGGCAAAGTGATCCTGGTGTCAGATGATGACGGTATAACGGAAGCTGGTGACGGTGTTTGGAGCACCATCCGAATGCCCCACGTTCACAGCAGCCTTGCGCCTATTCTGTATTCCGTTCCCGCGCAACTGCTTGCCTATCACACGGCCGTTGCCAAAGGCACAGACGTGGATCAACCTCGCAATCTGGCCAAGTCGGTCACAGTGGAATGACCTGGCCTGCCCCTGTCACCCTTGCCGGAGATCACGTTCGGCTGGAGCCGCTGAATATTGCACATGCCGAAGCGCTGAAGGCTTCGGCGGCAGATTTGGGACAACTTTGGTATACCTCTATTCCTACTGTCAAAGGGATGGAGGCTGAAATTACCCGCCGCATCGGGTTGCACGACATGCAGCCCTTTACCGTGATGACCCCCGACCGCACTCCGGTGGGCATGACCACCTTCATGAACACGGATGAGGTCAACCGGCGTGTCGAAATCGGGTCGACCTGGATCGGGCGCGCTGTCCAGCGCACCCCGCTGAACACCGAAGCGAAGTTCTTGATGCTGCGCCACGCCTTCGAGGATCTTTCTTGCAATGCGGTCGAGTTCCGAACCCATCGGATGAACTTTCAGTCGCGACGGGCCATAGAGCGGCTCGGCGCGCAGCTGGATGGCATCCTTCGGGCCCATATGGTGATGTCCAACGGCACGCTGCGCGACACGGCAGTATATTCGATCGTTGCCGCGGAATGGCCTACAGTGCACGCGCATCTGCTCCATAAGCTGGAACAATGACAATGGACGAAGCGCTGGCCGCGCTGCAGGCCCATGCCGACCCCGAACGCGCCCAGCAGATGGCGGCCTATCACAAGACCGACCGCCCATATCTGGGCGTTGGAAACCCAGTGCTCAACGACTTGACCAAAGCGTGGCGGCAAGAGCTGGACGTATTCAAACGCGTCGACCTCGCTGGCGCACTGTGGCAAACCAATATTCACGAAGGCCGGATTGCAGCGGCCAAACTGCTGACCCAAGCCCGTATCCGCCCCGACCAAGAAGTTTGGGCCTTGCTGCAAAGTTGGTTGCCGGATTTCGACGCCTGGGCCATTGCCGATCATGCCAGCGTGGCGATGCAAAAGCGCCTGACGGCCAGCCCCGAACGGTTGGAAGAGGTTGAAGGCTGGACCCAATCCAACCACATGTGGACCCGCCGCGCGGCGATGGTTGCGACCCTGCCTTGGACCAAGCAGAACCACCCCAAGCCCGAAGACATACTGCGCCGCGACCGTATTCTAAGCTGGGCTGCCGGATATGTCCCGGATCGCGACTGGTTCATTCAGAAGTCCATAGCTTGGTGGCTGCGTGAGCTGTCCAAACATGACCCAGATCGCGTGATTGCATTTCTGGAAGAATACGGCAACGCGATGAAGCCATTTGCCCGCCGTGAAGCTGGCAAATACCTGAAGGATCAGTTGGCGTAGACCTCGACCTCGACCAGTTCATCCAGCGGCACCAACAAAGCCCGCATGGCGTCCAGCGACAACCGGCTGCCACCGCTGGCTGGGCCCGGGATCGGAACCAGAGTGATGTAAGCCTGCGCCCCGGTTCTTGGCACCACAACGCGCGCCGTTACCTCGCTTTTGACCAAAGGTGTCTGCATCCATCGCCCGGGCGTGGTTGGATCACCCAGCCCGGCGATACTGGTTTTTGCCCCGGCCCAGGTGGGGCGCGCAGATACAGGCTCGGGCTCCAACACTTCTTCTGAAACCGATGTCGTGGACTCCGTTTCGGTAACGGTCTGCGCAGGCGCATCGTCTCTTCCGAAAACGCGGTCAGTCGTGGACCGGACCGCGTCGCAGCCAGCGACCAGCACGCACAGTAACAAAAGCATTTTCTTCATGCCCAAATCCTACAGCCCTGCGCGCATCTGTACCAGCGCAAAGCACAGTTCACCCTTGTCGGGACCCGGTTCCGGCTTTACCTATTACGCCATGACAGCTCCGCTTATCGACCCGTTTGCCCGCGCCATCACATATCTCCGCGTTTCAGTCACGGACCGCTGCGATTTTCGCTGCGTGTATTGCATGTCCGAGAACATGACCTTTCTCCCCAAGAAAGACCTGCTAACGCTGGAAGAGCTGGATCGGATGTGTTCGACCTTTGTGAAGATGGGTGTGGAGAAACTGCGCATCACGGGCGGAGAGCCCTTGGTCCGCCGCAATATCATGACCTTTTTCAACGCAATGACCCGTCACTTGGACAGCGGCGCGCTGAAAGAACTCACACTGACCACAAACGGTTCGCAATTGCATCGCTTCTCAGAGGACCTCTATGCCGCAGGTGTGCGGCGGGTGAATGTCTCTCTGGATACGTTGGACGATGACAAATTCGCCAAAGTCACGCGCTGGGGGCGCTTGAAACAAGTCCTGAACGGCATCGACGCTGCGCAAAAAGCAGGCTTGCGGATCAAGATCAACGCGGTCGCGTTGAAAGGTTTCAACGAACCCGAACTGCCAAAAATCACCGAGTGGTGCGCCGAACGCGACATGGACCTGACCTGGATCGAGGTCATGCCCATGGGCGACATCGGCAACGAAGACCGTCTGGATCAATATTGGTCGCTCAAGGACGTGCGTAAGGAATACGAAAACCACTATACCGTCACCGATCTGGCCGAACGCACCGGTGGCCCCGCCCGCTATGTGCGCCTTGAGGAAACAGGCCAAAAGATCGGGTTCATCACACCGCTGTCTCATAACTTTTGCGAAAGCTGCAACCGCGTGCGCCTGACCTGCACCGGTGAGCTTTATATGTGTCTGGGACAGGAAGATATGGCTGATCTGCGCGCCCCGTTGCGCGATCACCCGGACAGCGAAAAATCTCTGGAAGACGCGATCCGCGCCGCGATCAACCTAAAGCCCAAAGGTCACGATTTCGACTATTCCCGTCAGGCTGTTGATGGCCAGATGAGCCGCCACATGAGCCACACAGGCGGCTGACATGCCCGGCGCAAACGACCGCCCGACGCTGCTGTACCGGTTGTACTGCGGCTTCACTGCTATGGCCCAACCCTTGGCTTGGCTTACCGTGCGCAAGAAGCTGCGCGCCGCAGATGTACCCGAAAACCGTCAGAGGGAAAGACTTGGCTACGCCAGCCTTCCCCGACCCAGCGGTCGTCTGATCTGGTTTCACGCCGCCAGCGTTGGCGAAAGCCTTTCAGTTCTCAGCCTGATCAATCGGCTGGCAGAACGTCTGCCGGATGCCGCGTTCCTCATCACCTCTGGCACACCCACATCAGCTGCCCTGATTGCCAAACGCCTGCCTCCACGAACACGTCATCAATATCCGCCGCTGGATACTGCAGGTCCGGTGAAACGCTTCCTCGATCATTGGAGTCCGGATGCGGGCGTATTTGTCGAAAGCGAAATCTGGCCTCGCCTGATCGTGGAGAGTCATCAACGGAATTTACCACTCGCGCTCTTGAACGCACGATTGTCTGAAAAATCCGTAAAAGGCTGGAAAAAACGCCCGGACACCGCACGCTTCATCTTGTCCAGATTCAGCCTGTTCCTGACCCAGAATGACAAAACGGCAACCAATCTGGTCGACATTGGCGCAGCGCCGGACCGCGTACTTCCGGGCACCAACCTCAAAGCAATGTCTGATCCGTTGCCCGTGGATCAAGGCACTTTGCAAGACATCCAGACACAGATCGCAAACCGCCCCGTCTGGATCGCAAGCTCGACCCACGCAGGCGAAGAAAAAATTATTCTCGCCGCACACAAGACCTTGCTCGAGCGGTGGCCCGACCTGCTCTTACTCTTGATACCGCGCCACCCCGAACGCCGAGGCGATATCGCCACGCTGATCAATGACGCTGGGATGACGGCATCTTTCCGCTCCAATAACGAAACGATCGGGGAAAACACCCAGATCTATGTGGCAGATACATTGGGAGAGACCGGAACTTGGTACGCGCTTTGTCCCATTGTTTTTCTTGGCGGTTCGCTAAAAGAAATCGGAGGTCACAATCCCTTTGAACCAGCTCAGGCCGGGGCCGCCGTGATTACTGGTCCGGGGTATTTCAACTTTGGCGAAACATTTTCCCCGCTGATCGCAACCGGTGGCGCTGTCGAAGTTCAAAACTCCACTGACCTTTCCAAGATCGTGGCGCACTGGTTGTCAGATCAAAACGCTCTGCAAGTCGCACAGGAAGCTGCACAATCTTGTGTAAACACGCAGTCAGATGCTTTGGAATCGGTCATCAATACCTTGTGTTCAGAACTTAATCTGTACACACAGGATCCTTCTTCATCTGGCTAGAAATACCTCGGGGGTGTGGGGGCAGAGCCCCCACCGCCTCCATCAAGCCGCCGGCATTCTTTGTTCAACAATCTCAGCCCACCAGCTGCATCCAGCCGGAATGGCTTCGTCGTTGAAATTGTATTCCGGGTGATGAACCATGGCCGTGTCGCCATTACCCACCAGGATATATGCGCCAGGACGTTCTTCCAGCATGAACGCAAAATCCTCGCCCCCCATGACCAAAGGCGCATCGTCGCAATCCCCGGAAACCGAACGGGCGACATCTGCGGCAAACTCCGTCTGTTCGTCGCTGTTCACCATTACCGGATAACCGCGGATATAGGTCACGTCTGCGGTGCCTCCGAAGGTCGCGGCAACTCCGCTGCAAATCTCGTTGATCCGCATTTCTGCCAGATCGCGCATATCCTTGCTCATCGTCCGCACGGTTCCTTTGATCTGCACCGTCTGCGGAATCACGTTGAAGGCTTTTGACGAGGTTTCAAACGACGTCACAGACACAACCACCTGATCAATCGGGTCCGCATTGCGCGAGGAAATAGTTTGCAGCGCCAAAACCGCCTGCGCGGCCAGGACGGTCGTATCGACCGTCTCATGTGGCTTGGCCGCGTGACCACCACGTCCTTCAAAGGTGATGTCGAACTGGTCGGTCGCAGCAAAGAACGAGCCCGGACGGATCGCGAACTTGCCGACAGGCTGCCCCGGCCAGTTATGCATTCCATAGACTTCCTGAATGTTCCAGCGATCCATCATGCCGTCTTCGCACATCTCACGACCACCGCCGCCGCCTTCTTCGGCGGGCTGGAAAATCACAACAACGGTGCCATCGAAATTACGGGTTTCAGACAGGTATTTCGCCGCGCCCAGCAACATCGCTGTATGTCCATCGTGGCCACAGGCATGCATGGCCCCCGGCGTCTTTGAGGCATAATCCAGCCCGGTCGCCTCGTGGATCGGCAGCGCATCCATATCCGCGCGCAAGCCAATCACTTTGCCTTTGCTGTCCGACTTCCCCTTGATTACGCCCACAACACCTGTGCGCCCAATTCCTGTGACGACGTCATCACAACCGAACTCTTTCAACTTTTCGGCCACAACTGCGCTGGTGCGGTGGGTTTCAAACAGGATTTCCGGGTTCTCGTGCAGATCCCGTCGCCATGCTGTGATCTCATCCTGCAATTCGGCAAAGCGGTTTTTAACTGGCATATCTTCTCTCTCCTAATTCAAGCAGCCGGCATCCGGCGCTCGACCATTTCTGCAAACCACGAGCATCCGATTGGGATAATCTCGTCGTTGAAGTTGTATTCAGGGTGGTGCAACCCGGCGCTGTCACCGTTGCCCAGCACAATGAAGGCTCCGGGTCGTTCTTCAAGCATGAACGAGAAATCCTCACCGCCCATCACCATCGGCGCTTCGATACAGCTGCCTCCCACCGAAACGGCGGCTTCCTCGGCATATCCGGTCTGTGTTTCAGCATTGATCGTCACGGGTACACCGCGCGTATACTCGACATTCACAGATCCGCCGAATGTCGCGGCGATCCCCTTCGCGACCTCTTTCAGGCGCTGTTCGATCAGGTCCCGCATCTCATTGGAATGTGTCCGGACCGTGCCGCGTATCTGTGCCGATTGCGGAATCACGTTGAACGCTTTTGACGACGTCTCGACCGAAGTAACAGACAGCACGGCTTGCAGGATCGGGTCCGCGTTGCGCGACACAATCGTTTGCAACGCCACGATCAATTGCGACAACATCACAGTGGTATCAACTGTCTCATGCGGTTTTGCCGCGTGACCGCCCCGCCCTTCGAGGTGGATGTCAAACTCGTCCGCCGCAGCCAGCAACGGGCCAGAGCGAATGGCAAACTGCCCGGTTGGAACACCAGGTACGTTGTGCATCGCATAGACTTCTTGAATGCCGAACCGGTCCATCAGACCGTCCTTACACATGGCTTCAGCCCCATTACCGCCTTCCTCGGCAGGCTGGAAGATTACGACCGCCGTTCCATCAAAATTGCGCGTCTCAGACAGGTATTTCGCTGCCCCCAAGACCATAGCAGTATGCCCATCGTGGCCGCAGGCATGCATCGCGCCCGGGGTATTCGAGGCATATTCCAGCCCGGTTTGTTCTTGCATCGGCAGGGCATCCATGTCCGCGCGCAGCCCGATCACGCGGCCCTGCGTGTCGCTTTTGCCGCGAATAACGCCAACCACACCGGTACGGCCAATACCGGTGACAACCTCATCACAGCCAAATTCTTTCAGCTTTTCGGCGACCAACGCGCTGGTGCGGTGGGTGTCATACAGAATTTCCGGATGTTGGTGAATGTCACGCCGCCAACCTGTGATTTCATCGTGCATCTCTGCAAGGCGGTTTTTGATCGGCATGTCATTCTCCCAGATTTAAGCGACGGGCAATCGTCGTTCCACAAGCTCGGCAAACCAACTGCAGCCGGCGGGAATTGCGGCGTCATCAAAATTATACTCCGGGTGATGGCACATGGCCGTGTCCCCGTTCCCGATAAAGATGTAGGCTCCGGGCCGTTCTTCAAGCATATAGGCGAAATCTTCGGACGGCATGATCGGGTCCGTGCCGTCATTGATCTTGCCCGCGACAGCCGCCGCCGCTTCGGCCGCGTATGTTGTTTCAGCCTCAGAGTTCACTGTCACAGGGTATCCCGGCTTCCAATCGACCTCGGCCTTGGCTCCAAAGGCCGACGCCGTATCCACGGCAATCCGGCGCACCCGCTCTTCCGCGATTGCGCGGTATTCAGGATCCAGCGTTCGGACGGTTCCCTGTAGACGCACGGTATGCGCAATCACGTTTGACGCTACACTGTCCGTTTCAAAGGTTCCAACTGTCAACACAACGCGTTTGATCGGGTCAACCGTGCGCGAGACCACGGATTGCAAGGCAACAACGATATGTGAAGCCACAAGCGTCGTATCCACAGCGTCATGAGGTGCGGCAGCGTGCCCGCCTTTGCCGGTTACGGTAATTTTGAACTCATCGGATGAGGCCAGCAGCGCACCGGGCCGAATGGCAAACTCACCCACAGGAAGACCGGGCATGTTGTGCATTCCGTAAACTTCCTGAATACCCCAGCGGTCCATCAGCCCGTCCTGACACATGGCCAATCCACCTGCACCGCCTTCTTCGGCTGGCTGAAAGATCAGAACCACGGTGCCGTCGAAATTGCGCGTCTCGGCCAGATATTGCGCCGCCCCCAGCAGCATTGACGTATGCCCGTCGTGCCCGCAAGCATGCATCTTGCCCGAAACAGTTGAGGCATACTCCAGCCCCGTTGCCTCTTCAATCGGGAGCGCATCCATGTCAGCCCGCAATCCGATGACGCGCCCCTGTGTGTCCGAACGCCCCTTGATCACCCCAACAACACCGGTTTTGCCGATGCCGGGTGTAATTTCGTCAACGCCAAACTCTTTCAGGCGGTCCGCAACAAATGCTGCAGTTTCGTGGACGTCATACATCAGCTCGGGATGGGCGTGCAGGTGTCGGCGCCACTTGGTAATCTCGCCATGCATTTCCGCAAGTCTGTTTTTAACGGGCATCTTAAGATCTCCCTCTCGGCTGCCGTCGCCGCTTTACGTCTGATCAAGTGCTCAGCTTTTCAACCAAGCGCTGCATGAATTTGTGACCGGCTTCGAACTGCGCAACCGAGATGAACTCGTTCGGCTGATGCGCCTGCGCAATATCGCCGGGGCCACAAATAACTGCCGAATAACCAGCTTCCTGAAACTGGCCCGCCTCGGTTCCGTAGCTGACAACATGGCTGGCATTGTCGCCGGTCAAGGCACGCACCAGAGTTTCTGCCTCACCGTCCTGTTCAGGCACAAGCCCTGGAATCGAGAAGTTTTCAGACAGCTCAATACGGGCGTCCGGGTGCACTGCTTGCATCCTGGCCTCAATCGCGCGGACCTGTTGAAAATACGCATCCTGCCATTGCGCCTTGGATTCATCCGGCACGGTTCGGAAATCCATCATAAACCGGCAATCCTTGGCCGTAATGTTGTGGGCTGTGCCACCTTCGATCATACCGACATGACATGTTGTCCACGGCGGATCAAACACCGCGGCAACCGGGGTGGGTTCTGCAGCCATGTTCTTAGCATTCTGTTGGTTCGCCCAATCGATCAGAGGCGCGGCCTCCATGATCGCATTGACGCCTGTGTGCATGATCGAGCTATGAACTTCGAATCCCGTGATGTGGGTGTCAAAGCCGAAACCACCTTTGTGCCCCGTCACGGCCTGCATCATGGATGGTTCACCCACGATCACGGCGGATCCTTTGGGCAGAACTTCCTGCATCGCTTCGATCATGGGCGGCGCACCAGTGCAGCCGACCTCTTCATCAAAGCTGAGCGCAAGCTGCAATGGCCGCTTGACCCCAGCGTGATGTGCCTCGACAAGGGCCCAAATGGCCAGCGCATCGAAGCCCTTCATGTCGCAGGTGCCCCGGCCGAAATACTTACCGTCTTTCTCGATCACGGTGAAAGGGTCCGTATCCCACGGTTGCCCATCCACTGGCACAACATCGGTGTGACCGGATAAAACCACCGCGCCTTCTTCGTTCGGACCCACCTGCGCAAAAATCGCGGCCTTGTGCGGTTGGTCCGGGTCCGGCCACCGATGCGGTTCGATTCCGTGGCTTTGAAGATATTCCTCAACCCAATCCACCAGCGGCAGATTGGTTTCACGGCTTACGGTCGGGAAAGAGATCAGCTTGGTCATGATCTCAAGCGGCGTCAGGCGTTTTGCCATTGGTATTAGTATCCGCTATCCGTCGTTAGGATGAAGTGACCCGGCTCAACCTCTTGATAATGCGAAGGTTCAGGCTTGTGGCCAACAGGATGAATAGGAGACGGAATCGGTTTGAAATTCAGGTCCTTTTCGGACTTCCGCTTGTTCGGATCTGCAATTGGAACCGCCTTCATCAATGCCTGAGTATACGCGTGCTGCGGGTTCTCGAAGACACGTGCGCGCGGGCCAAGTTCGACGATGCGACCCAGGTACATGACCCCAACATAATGGCTGACCCGTTCAACCACAGCCATATCGTGGCTGATGAACAAATAGGACAGGCCCAGCTCGGATTGCAGTTCCATCATTAGGTTAAGTACCTGTGCCTGCACCGACACGTCGAGGGCCGAAACGGCTTCATCCGCAATAATCAGCTTTGGGTTCAGGGCAAGAGCCCGTGCAATGGCGATCCGCTGACGCTGACCGCCTGACATTTCATGCGGGAAACGACGCATGAAACTGCGGGGCAGCTGCACCTTGTCGAACAGCTGTGCGACGCGGTCTTGCAGTTCTGATCCAGATGCAACCCCATAGTTGCGCATTGGTTCAGCCACCTGATCCAGCAACTGCATTTGCGGGTTCAGCGACGCGAAGGGATCCTGAAAGATCATCTGCATGTCCAACCGCGCCTTGCGCAGCCCGGACTGATCCAGTTTCATGATGTCCACGCCATCCAGATTGACCTCACCCGCCATCGGCTCAACCAGTCGCAGGATCGAGCGCCCAGCCGAGGACTTGCCACAACCGGATTCGCCCACAAGGCTGAGTGTTTGACCTTTGTTCAGCGTGAATGAGACGTCTTCAACTGCGTGGACGTTCGAAATCGTGCGCCGCAACAACCCACCCTTGACCGGAAAACGCGTCGTCAGATTCTTGACGGTCAGCAGTACATCTTCCGTGCCGGGGATGGGGGCAATGTTTTGTCCTTCCACACCCAACAGTTTCATAGGTTCAGGCGCGGATTTCCCGCGCATCTCACCCAGCTTTGGCACCGCGGCCAGAAGGGCCTTGGTATAGTCATGCTGCGGGTTTTCGAAAATCTCTTTAACAGTGCCCTCTTCGACCTTGTTGCCGCGGAACATGACCACCACTCGGTCGGCCATCTGGGCAACGACTGCCATGTCATGGGTGATGAACATCACTGCTGTGCCGGTTTCCCGCTTGAGACGGTCCATCAAAGCCAAAATCTCGGCCTGAATGGTCACGTCCAAGGCCGTCGTTGGTTCATCCGCGATCAACAGACGCGGTTCGCACGCCATGGCCATCGCAATGACAACACGCTGACGCATACCTCCCGACAGCTCGTGCGGATACTGCTGCAAACGGCGCTCGGGTTCAGGGATCCGTACCTGGCGCAACAGTTCCAAGGCCCGTTCTTCGGCCTGGGATTTCGACATGTCCTTGTGGATTCGCAACCCTTCAGTCAACTGGCGACCGACAGTGAAAACGGGGTTCAGGGCGGTCATCGGCTCCTGAAAGATCATCCCGATCTCGTTTCCGCGAATCTGTTTCATCAGATCCTGGTCGGCTTTGGACAGGTCCATCTCTTCGCCATCACGCCGATCAAACAGCAGCTGGCCGCCTGCAATCTCGCCCCCGCCGAATTCAACCAACCGCATCAGAGACAGCGATGATACCGACTTTCCAGAGCCCGATTCGCCAACGATACAAACGGTTTCGCCCGGATTGACCTCGAACGAGACGTCCTCGACGCCGACGACAGGGCCATCCTTGGTCTGAAATTCCACCCGCAGTTTTTTGATCTGTGCAATAGGCTGATCCAGCACGCGCACGCTCCCCTGACGTTGTCATTTTTGTTCTGAGTGCCGAACGCTACGGCGGGCTACCGGGAAAAGTCAAACGCAATACACATTTTCGCGACGGCACCACTTGCATTTTTCTTAAGTTCTGTTTCGATACCCCACGTAACTGCTTTGGGGAGAGAGCGCGCTTCAAAACGTTAGCGCTATTATCGTTACCGATCAAAACCTTGCCCCAAGGCAGCAACGCCAAGTCCGCAGGCATTGCGGAAATAATCGAGACACAAACGTGTCCAATTCGGGAGTAAATTATGAAAATCAAAACCCTTTTGCTTGGTGCGATTGCGAGCACGGCAATGGCTCCGATGGCCTTTGCCGAGCGCGGATCGGACGGCAATGTCAGCATCATTTATTGGCAAGCGCCGTCGATCCTGAACCCGTTTCTATCCGGTGGTACGAAAGATGTGGAATCAGCCTCATTGGTGATTGAGCCGCTCGCGCGTTACGACCAAGACGGCAACATGGTGCCTTATCTGGCATCGGAAATCCCGACCGTGGAAAATGGTGGTGTCAGCGAAGACCTGACATCGATCACATGGAAGATCGCGCCCGGAATCACCTGGTCGGACGGTTCTCCGTTCACCTCGGCTGACGTGAAATTCACTGCTGACTACTGCATGCATCCCGAAGGCGGCTGCGCGCAGGTCACCAAGTTCGAGGGCGTCACCTCGGTCGAGGCGGTGGATGACCTGACCGTCAAAGTCACATTCGACAAGCCGACCCCCTTCCCCTATGGCCCGTTCGTGGGTGGTGAAAGCCCGATCATTCAGGCCGCTCAGTTCGCGGACTGCCTTGGCGCGAAAGCCCCCGAATGCACCGACCAGAACTTTAACCCGATCGGAACCGGCCCGTTTGTTGTAACCGAGTTCAAACCGAACGACGTCATCACTTTCGCAGCCAACGACAATTATCGTGACCCGGCAAAACCTGCCTTTGCGAGCGTGACCTTCAAGGGCGGTGGCGATGCAACGGCCGCTGGTCGTGCTGTCATGGAAACGGGTGAATTCGACTACGCTTGGAACCTTCAACTGGCGCCCGAAGTGATCGCGCAGATGCAGGAAGGCGGCAAAGGTACCCCGGTTGCAGGCTTTGGCCCGCTGGTCGAGCGTATCATGCTGAACCAGACCAACCCATCGCCCGACCTGCCGGAAGGCGAGCGTTCAACGGCTGCTCATCCGCACCCGTTCCTGCAGGATCCGGCGGTCTACAAAGCCATGTCCATGGCCATCGACCGTCCGCTGCTGGTTGAGATCGGATATGGGCAGGCCGGTAAGGTGACCTGTAACTGGGTTCCCGCCCCTGCGGCCTTCAACTCGACTTCGATGACCTGTGACACGCAGGATATCGCAGGCGCAAATGCGCTGCTGGACGAGGCCGGAATCGTTGACACCAACGGAGACGGCATTCGCGAGAAAGACGGCGTTCCGCTGAAAGTGGTTTACCAAACCTCGACCAACGCTGTCCGTCAGGACTTCCAGGCGCTGATTAAAGAATGGTGGAGCCAAATCGGCATCGAAACCGAGCTGCGCAACATCAACGCGTCGGTCTTCTTTGGTGGTGACCCGGGTTCGCCTGACACCTTCCAGAAGTTCTATGCTGACGTTGAGATGTACGCCAACACCTTCAACGGCACTGACCCGCAGTCTTACCTGGGCAACGGCCTGTGCGACAAAGCACCGAAGCCGGAAAGCCAGTGGCAGGGTGAAAACATCTCCCGCTTCTGCAACGAAGAGTTTGACGCGCTGCACGCCAAACTGGCCGAGACCGCTGGTCTGGAAGCTCGCGCCGAGATCGCGAAGCAGCTGAACGACATCATGGTTCAGAATGGTGGTATGATCCCGCTGGTCCACCGTGGTCGTCTGTCGGCGCACGCGAACACCTTGGGTGGCGTTGTCCTGAACGTTTGGGACAGCGAGCTGTGGAACATTGCGGACTGGTACCGCAAAACCGGCTCCTAAGCACTGATCTTGCAAAGCCGCGCCCCGGTCGTTATCGGGGCGCGGTCATTTGCACACCACCCCAACAAGAAGACGCATATAAAGGCGCCTCTTAATGCTCAATTTCACAATCAGACGACTGGTGCTGGCCGTACCCACGCTGCTGTTCATCAGCCTCGTCATTTTCCTGCTGCTCGAGCTTGCCCCCGGCGATCCGATGGCGCAGGTTCCGCTCACCGTTCCGCCTGAAGTCAAAGAGAAAATGCGCGAAGCGCTTGGCCTAGGCCAGCCGATGCATATCCGGTTTTGGAAATGGATCGTGCAATTCTTCTGGATCGAACCGCAGGTTCTGATCGACCACATGTTTGGCACCACCTTTTCCGAAGGTGATCTGCGTGTGATTTCGTGGCAGACCCGCTCGCCGGTCATGGACATCGTCGCTCAGCGTATTCCCCAGACCTTGTGGGTTGTCGGCACCGCCTATGTGGTCGCCATCCTGATCGCCCTGCCCATCGGCATCTATTCGGCCTACCGCCAGTATTCGTGGTTCGATCAGATGGGCACATTCGTGTCGATGGTTGGTTTCTCGGTCCCGCCCTTCTTCTCGGGCGTTCTGGTGATCGTGATCTTCTCGGTCCAGCTGGGTTGGTTCCCGTCGATCTATGACACAACCCATGTGGTCAACAGCTGGGACAGCTTTGTCGTACAGCTGAAACAGATGATCATGCCGGTCATGGTTCTGGCCTTGCAGATTACCGCACAGCTCAGCCGGTTCATGCGCGCCTCGATGCTGGACAACCTCAATCAGGATTACGTCCGGACCGCACGCGCCAAGGGCCTGAGTGAATACACGGTCGTTATGGTCCATGTCCTGCGCAATTCGATGATCCCAGTGGTCACCGTGATCGCTCTGGGTATTCCGGCCATCTTCGGAGGTGCCATCATCACCGAGCAGGTCTTCAAGGTGAACGGCATCGGCCAATTGCTGATCGGTGCCATTCAGGCCAACGACCTGCCGATGGTGCAAACCCTGACCTTCATCTTTGCCGTGCTGATCGTGCTGTTCAACCTGATCGCCGATGTTCTTTACGGCATTCTGGACCCGAGGATTCGCTATGACTGATACCGACAAATCAGACACGCTGATCCCGGATGAAGGATTGGCAGCCGCCTCGACCGCCGTGCCGGGCGCAGGCGCTATGGAGGAACTGGCAACCCCTCCGCGCAGCCAATGGCGCGATGTGTGGGATCAGTTCAAGACCCACAAGGGCGCGATGGTTGGTGCGATCCTGTTCCTCTTCATCGTTGCAGGTGTCTATCTGGGACCGTACCTGTGGAGCATTGATCCAACGCAGATAGATATCCGTTCGCGCAATCAGGGACCAAGCTGGGCACATCCGTTTGGAACAGACCAGTTGGGCCGGGATATTCTGGCGCGCATGATGTCAGGAGGGCAAACCTCGGTCTCGGTGGGCATCACCGCGATGTTGCTGGCCCTTTTCCTGGGCTCCTTCATTGGTGTTCTCGCCGGGTTCTTCAGGCGGCTCGACGGTCCGCTGATGCGCCTGACCGATCTGTTCCTGGCCCTGCCCCTGCTGCCCTTGCTGCTGGTCATGATGCTGTTGTTCCGAGAGCCTTTATCGGCTGCCTTCGGACTGGAGCGAGGCATCTTCATCCTGATCGTCTGCGCCATCGGCATCACCTCGTGGATGCCGACCGCCCGGATCGTGCGGGGGGATGTACTGGCCATCAAGGAACGTGAATTCGTTCTGGCGGCGCGCTCTATCGGCACCAGCAACAGCCAAATCATCACGCGGCATATCCTGCCGAACGTGCTGTCACCGATCATGGTGTCTGCGACGCTTGGGATTGCCACGGCGATCATTACCGAAAGCGCGCTGTCCTTCCTTGGATTGGGCTTCCCGCCCGACTTTCCGACCTGGGGCCGCCTACTGTTCGACGGGGTAGACTATCTGCAGCAATACCCTGAGCGTGTGTTCTGGCCCGGACTGGCAATCTCGTTGACCGTGCTCAGCGTGAATTACCTGGGCGATGGCCTACGCGACGCGCTGGATCCGCGAATTCGCGGACGTTAAGCAAACTCAGTCGGCGCGCCTGAGCGCGCCGGCCAAAACTGTGATCAGGGCCGCCAGCGGCAGCAACACTGAAAACGCCAAACGCAAGCCAAACAGTTCGGCCAAAAACCCGATCAATGGCGGCCCGATCAACAGCCCCCCATACCCTAGTGTCGCAACACTTGCGATGGCTTGCCCTGGCGGCACAACCGGGTCGCTTGCAGCCCGGCTGAACGCCAGCGGCATAATCACGGCATAGCCTACACCCATCAGTGCAAAACCAGCCAATGCGGGTAGAGGTGTCACTGCTGATACCACAGCAAACACGCCAACTGCAGCGCATAACCCGCCAAATCGGGCCGTGGCAACCGGGCCGAAGCGTGTAATGACAACTGCGCCCGCCAGGCGAAAGGCTACCATTGTCACTGAGAAAACGGCGTAGCCCAAGGCCGCAACACTTTCGGTCGCATTCGTAATGTCGCGCAAATAGATCGCGCTCCAATCCGCGACAGCGCCTTCCCCCAGGGCCCCGCACAATGCGGTGAACCCAACCAACACCAATATACCGGACGGCAGAGCAAACACGGATCCCTGCCCGCGCTCTGAACGTTTTGAAGTCCAACGCACCCAGGAAGAGGTGAGTGCAAAGGCCACGACGAGTCCCCCCGCCAGCAAGAAGTGCGCAAGAACACTCAGCCCCATCTGAACAGCAACATATCCGCTCAGCGCGCCAAGGCCCGCGCCCAGGCTCCACATCGCATGGAAAGAGGACATTACAGGTTTGTCAAAGGTCTGTTCAACCTCAGCCGCCCAAGCGTTCATTGCCACGTCCATAGAGCCGTGGAAGGCACCAAAGATGAACAGGAAGACCGCCAACCCCCAAAATCCACCGGCCATGGCTAGCAGGATTAGCGACAGAGTATAAAGCACTGCAATGACCCGGGTAACGGCAACAGCGCCGAACTGATCCGTGAGCCGCCCGGTGATAGGGAAAGAGCAAACAGCACCAGCCGCCATGAACAGCAACCCATAGCCCAGTTCTTCATGAGACAGACCCAACCTGTCGCGCACAGCAGGGATGCGCGAGGCCCATATTCCGAACAGTGCCCCATTCAGGATAAACATGGCAGAAACAGCCCGCCATGCTGCAATTATGGTAATCACCGAAAACCCTCGCGTCGCTCGCCAACGCCCCTTGTTCTACAGGTCCGGCCGAATTTGGCAATTGACGCTCAACCAAGCCGCTTGCGGATCCGTCGAATTGCGAACCAGACTCCGGCCACCACCGGGACCGTTACCGCCGCCGTCAGCATACCCTTGCTGATCCCCGACGCCGTCAGCGGATACAAAAGATAGCTTACCAAAGAAACCGCGTAGTAGCTGATTGCAACAACGGACAGGCCTTCGACCGTGTGTTGCAGCCGTAACGCCAGATCCGCCCGACGGTCCATGCTTTCCAACAACGCTTGGTTCTGCGCACTGCGTTCCACATCCACCCTGGTCCGCAACAACTCGCCAGCTCGGATGGCCCTGTCTGACAATGCCTGAAGGCGGCGTTCGGTGGATTTTACGGTACGGATCGCAGGGTCATAGCGCCGCATCATGAAATCGGCAAAGTTCTGACCGCCCTGGAACCGCTCTTCCCGCAATACTTCAATCCGCTGATTGACGATAGCTTCGTACGCGCCCGTAGCCCCGAACCGGAACGAACACCGAGCTGACAGAGTTTCAAGTTCAATCGACGTCGACAAGAGATCATGCAGCAGCGCGTCGGGCTGAGCCGAGTTGTCGGTCATCTGCTCCATCAATTGTGTAAGCTGCCCATCCAGTTCTCCAATGCGCGGCATCAGCTGCTTGACGCGCGCAAATCCCAACATGGACATCGCCTTGTAGGTCTCAATTTCGCAGAGGCGTTGAACAATTCGCCCTGTCCGGCGCCGACCGGCACCTTTGGCCACAAACAAAGCAAAGCGCATGTGACCTGCCGGATCGATACGAAAATCACTGGCGCAAACAGCGGCATCGTCCAGCACCCTAGCTACGGCCAGGCTTTCAGGCTCGAACCAATCAAGCAATTTGGACTTAATCGCATCGTCACTTTCGCGCTCAACCACACGAACCATCACAGACGTGACCCTTTGGCCCGGACTGGCCATCAGCCAATCGGGTGGAAAGACTTCGAAATCGGCCGGATTGAACGCACGGTCGCTCACGTTCTGAGCGATTGCCGTGTAGGTGACAAACTCTGTGTGTTGCTCCCATTTCAGCCAATGTCGACCGATCTGACCGGCGTAATGTGTGGCATCAGGCTGAGGGTGCTGCGCGCCATGGCGATCCAGAAGATTGATCAAATGGGCCAAATCCTGGCTACGATCACGCGCAACCGCAGCCTCCGGCTTTTTGATCGCCAGAAAGGCCACTGTGCAGGGCATGGACGCAACCGGGAACGGTCGCGCATGCAATTCATTGGCCAACGCATATCGAAGGGGATGGTCGTCTATCGGTGTCATTCAGGGCTCCGCCTCATCGCGCGCACTATACGATACATATGGCTTTCTTCAATTCTCTTTTTGTTTCATATACTTACAGGGATACAAAGGTATACAAGCCTGCTATCTCATTGATTTGGTTGCCACAGCTCGATCGGGTTGCCCTCGGGATCGTGGATGCGTGCGAATTTCCCAACCTCGCTGTCCCAATCCGGATGCGTTTCAACGGCGATTCCAGCCGCCTCCAGTTGCCGAGTCATGGCCGCCAGATCATCGACACGGAAGTTGATCATCCATTGCTGATCTTCCCGCCCGAAATACTCGGTGTCCTGCGCAAACGGAGCAAAGACAGTATAGCCTTCGCGTTGTTTCCAAGGCACGGGATTGTAATGATCGACGCCCAGGTGTTCCGCGTACCACGCACTCAAAGCTTCTGGATCGCGTGCCCGAAAGAACACGCCCCCTATGCCATTCACCTTCTGCATCACAAACCTCCTGACCAAGCCATTTTATCACAATCCGCTGCTTCATCTGGCTAAAGATACCTTGGAGGTCAGGAGGCAAAGCCTCCTGCAACACAAAAAAGAAAAGGGCGCCCAAAGGCGCCCTTTGCAATTGGATTAAGCCTTTTGATCAGTCGATCATGGGCAGCAGCTTGTCAAGCGACTGTTTTGCGTCACCGTAGAACATGCGGGTGTTCTCTTTGAAGAACAGCGGGTTTTCGATGCCCGAATACCCGGTGCCCTGACCACGTTTCGACACAAACACCTGCTTGGCCTTCCAGCATTCCAGAACCGGCATGCCAGCAATGGGGCTGTTTGGATCTTCTTGTGCAGCCGGGTTCACGATGTCGTTCGAACCGATGACGATGGCCACATCCGTTTCAGGGAAGTCCTCGTTGATCTCGTCCATTTCCAGAACGATGTCATACGGCACCTTCGCCTCAGCCAACAGCACGTTCATATGGCCCGGCAGACGA
Source organism: Ruegeria sp. HKCCA6837 (assembly GCF_013034475.1). Lineage (NCBI taxonomy): Bacteria > Pseudomonadati > Pseudomonadota > Alphaproteobacteria > Rhodobacterales > Roseobacteraceae > Ruegeria > Ruegeria sp. HKCCA6837. The sequence continues at coordinate 193,960 of NZ_WQGD01000006.1, read as the reverse complement.
CCCGCAACAGGGTGGATCGCAAAGCGCACATTCTTGCCCTTGGCACGCAGCTTACGGACCAACTCGCTGACTGACTGCTGCGCCTGCGCCACGGCCATACCGTAACCCGGGATGATGATAACGCTGTCCGCATCGTTCAAAGCCGCAGCCACACCATCAGCCTCGATAGCCACCTGCTCGCCTTCGACCTCCATCTGCGGGCCCGAGCTGCCGCCAAAGCCGCCCAAGATCACGCTGACGAAATGCCGGTTCATCGCCTTACACATGATGTAAGACAGGATCGCACCGGACGAGCCCACCAGCGCACCGACGACGATCAGAAGGTCGTTGCCCAGGCTGAAGCCGATCGCGGCAGCCGCCCAGCCCGAATAGCTGTTCAGCATTGAAACAACCACCGGCATGTCGGCCCCGCCGATGCCCATGATCAGGTGATAGCCGATGAACAGCGCCGCCAGGGTCATCAAAAACAGCGGGAGGAAGCCACCGGTGCTGGTATACCAGAACAGGCAGATCAGCGAGAGACCCGCAGCCGCCGCGTTCAATGCATGACCGCCGGGCAGTTTGGTCGCCGCCGACGTTACCTTACCCGCCAGTTTGCCATAGGCTACAACCGAGCCGGTAAAGGTGATCGCACCGATGAAGATACCCAGGAACAGTTCCACGTGCAGGATTGCAAGTTCCGCCGGGGTTTTCTTGGCAATCAGCTTTGCGAATGCCCCCAGATCGGACAGGTCCGCATCTTTGGCGCTGTTAACGATGGCCATTACCTGCGCCACGTTGCCGATTTCAAAATGCGCATTGAAGCCCACAAAGACCGCTGCCAGACCAACCAGCGAGTGCATTGCTGCCACCAGTTGGGGCATTTCGGTCATCTGGACGCGCTGCGCTACGTATTGACCGATCAGACCGCCGCCAATGATCAGCAGGATCGACAGCAGCCACAGGCCAGAACCAGGGCCAACCAGAGTGGCAAAGACCGCCAGCGCCATACCGACGATGCCGTACCAGACCGCGCGCTTAGCGCTTTCTTGGTTCGACAGACCACCCAGCGACAGGATGAACAGAACAGCCGCAACAACGTAAGCGGCAGTAGTGAAGCCAATCATCTACCCGGCCTCCTTAAGATTTCTGGAACATGGCGAGCATGCGCCGGGTTACGAGGAAGCCGCCGAAGATGTTGATCCCGGCCATGAAGACAGACAGCGCCGCCAGCAGGATGACCAGGAACGACCCCGACCCGATCTGCATCAAGGCTCCGACGATGATAATCGACGAGATTGCGTTTGTGATCGCCATCAGCGGAGTGTGCAAGCTGTGTGCTACGCCCCAGATTACCTGGAAACCTACAAATACGGCCAACACGAACACGATAAAGTGCTGCATGAAGCTGGCCGGGGCCACCAGCCCCACCAGCAGCATCAGTGCGCCGCCAACACCCAGCAGGGTGAACTGCTGTTTGGTCTGTGCCTTGAAGGCCGCGATCTCTTGCGCTTTTTTCTCTTCCGGGGTCAGTTCTTTGACTTCCGGCTTCTTCTGCGCCGCAATCGCCTGCACCTTGGGCGGCGGCGGCGGGAACGTGATCTCACCCTCATGGGTCACGGTCGCGCCGCGGATCACGTCATCTTCCATGTCGTGATTGATCTGACCGTCCTTCTCAGGCGTCAGGTCGGTCATCATGTGGCGGATGTTGGTGGCGTACAGAGACGAAGACTGCGCCGCCATCCGGCTGGGGAAGTCGGTATAGCCGATGATGGTCACGCCATTGTCGGTCACGACCTTCTCGTCCGGCACGGTGCCTTCGACGTTGCCGCCACGCTCGGCTGCTAGGTCAACGATGACCGAACCCGGCTTCATCGCTTTGACCATATCCTCCAGCCACAGCTTCGGCGCCGGGCGGTTCGGGATCAAGGCGGTGGTGATGACGATGTCCATTTCCGGCGCAAGCTCACGGAACTTGGCAAGCTGCGCGTTGCGGAATTCCTCTGATTGAACTGAGGCATAACCACCGGTCGCCGCACCGTCCTGCTGTTCTTCCTCGAAGTCCAGATAGACGAATTCAGCCCCCATGGATTCGACCTGTTCGGCCACTTCCGGGCGCACGTCGAACGCATAGGTGATCGCGCCAAGTGAGGTCGAGGTCCCGATGGCCGCCAGACCCGCCACGCCCGCGCCCACGATCAAAACCTTGGCAGGCGGCACTTTACCGGCAGCCGTTACCTGACCGGTGAAGAAACGTCCAAAGTTGTTGCCTGCCTCGATCACCGCGCGGTAGCCCGCGATATTGGCCATCGAAGACAGCGCATCCATCTTCTGCGCGCGCGAGATACGCGGAACCATCTCCATCGCGATGACGTTGGCACCTTTGGATTTGGCCAGCTCCATCCCCTCTTCGTTCCCGGCTGGGTTGAAGAATGAAATCAGCGTCTTGCCTTTGGTCAGACGCTTCATCTCGGTCTCGGTTGGGATGCGAACCTTTGCGACGATGTCCGAGTTCTTCCACAAAGACGCGGCGGTTTTGACGACCTCGACACCGACCGCCTCATAGGCCGCATCCGAGAACCCGGCAGCGGCACCCGCGCCTTTCTCGATGGCGCAGTCATAGCCCAGTTTCTGCAACTGCACAGCGGAGTCCGGCGTCATCGCGACCCGGTTCTCGCCATCCAATATTTCCTTCGGTGTGCCTATTTTCACTGGCAATCCCCCTATTTCTAAGGCCGAGCAGGTCCTCGGGTATGATTCGTTAAGAAAAGATGTATCTTGCGCAACTTTATTTCGCAAGCGCAGCATCCGTTACGTAGTGTCATGGAGGTGCCCACTCCTAAACCCAGCGACGCGTTTTGCGTTCATATCGGGCGAAATCCGCGCGGAAGGTGCGGCGCAACCGGTCCTCTTCTGGCACAATGAACCGACGCTCCAGTACCCAGACAAAGATGGGCACCAGCACCAGCGAGAAGATTGCATCAAACCGAAGGATCAGACCGGTTAGGATCAGAACGTCACCCAGATAGATCGGATTGCGGCTGCGCCTGTAAATGCCCGACTGTACCATGGCACTGGGCGTTTCATGTGGAATCACAGTGGTCTGATGCCGGCGAAACTCAAAAACCGCAAGAACCGCAAGAAGAACGCCGCCGCCGATCAAGACACCGCTGATTAGGTCGGTCAGCCCACCGTCCAACGACAGGCCAAGCCCCATGTATCGGCCCTGTAGCCAAGCCAGCAGGACAAAGCCCGCAAGCCACACAGGGGGAACATCGATCCAGCGCATAGTCTGTCCTTCGTGGGTGACGCCACGTAAGGATACGTGTCGTTTCTGGGCGCTGTCCTACCGTTTTCAGGTCAGAATAGCAAAACCCACGATGTCGCATCAGTGGACAGGCTGCTGCGGATCAGATACGCCGGTGGGTAAACAGCGACAGATAAACACAAAAAACGAGCTTTCATGACCGATTTCGCAGCAACCAAAGCCATGTTCGATCTGCCCGAAGGTGTGATCTATCTGGATGGCAACTCTCTGGGCCCCCTGCCTAAATCAGCGACCTCGCGTGTGCAGGATATGCTGACAGATGAATGGGGTCAGATGTTGATCACCGGGTGGAACAAGGCGGGCTGGATGGGGCTGCCCACTGGGCTGGGCGATCGCATCGGCCGCTTGATCGGTGCCGAACAAGGCAGCGTCGTCACAGGCGACACCCTGTCGATCAAGGTGTATCAGGCTGCGGCTGCCGCGCTTGAACTCAATCCGTCCCGAAAGGTTGTGCTGTCAGATAACGGCAACTTCCCGTCAGACCTGTACATGGCGGATGGCCTGCTACGCTCGCTGGGCGAAGACTATGAGCTGCGCATTGTAGACCCAGAGGATGTGGCAGAAGCAATCACAGAAGAGGTTGCGGTTTTGATGCTGACCGAAGTCGATTACCGCTCGGGCCGGATGCATGACATGAAAGCGCTGACCGAACTTGCACATGCAAACGGCGTGATAACGGTCTGGGATCTTGCGCATTCCGCCGGTGCAATTCCCGTTGATCTGGAAGGTTGCAATGCCGACTTTGCTGTAGGCTGCACATATAAATACCTCAACGGCGGCCCTGGCGCACCGGCCTTTATCTATGTCGCACCTCGACTGGCTGAAACGGTGCGTCCGGCCCTGTCTGGTTGGCTGGGGCACGAAGCCCCCTTTGCGTTTGATCTGGATTATCGCCCCGGCAGCGGGATCGAACGGATGCGCGTGGGCACGCCACCCGTGATCCAAATGACGGCTTTAGCCGCGGCCATGGACATCTGGGACATGGCCGAAATGGCAGATGTCCGAGCAAAGTCCATTGAATTGACTGAGCTCTTCATAACCCGCGTCGAGGCCGCCTGCCCCGAACTGCAACTGGCCAGCCCAAGAACGCCAGAGGTGCGTGGCAGCCAGGTCTCATTCCGCTTCACAGAAGGCTACGCTGCGATGCAGGCCCTGATCGCACGGGGTGTAATTGGCGATTTCCGCGCGCCAGATATCATGCGCTTTGGTTTTACGCCGCTTTACATCGACGAGGCCGACGTAATCCGAGCAACCGAGATTATGGCCGATGTGATGCAGAACAAGTTGTGGGACGCGCCGGAATACAAGATCCGTAAGCGCGTTACCTGACCTCAAGCCCAGCACCGAAAAGGGCGGCAACCTGCGCCACCTGCTGTTCATAGACTTCGGCCCCGGCGCCGATCAGCTTTAGCCCCTTGAGCGTGGCGGTGATCGTCCGACCGGTCTCTGCCGCGTCCGTCTGAAGGCGAACCCGTCCCTCTTGCTCCTGTTGCGTCAGCCAAACCGCATAAAGCCCTGCCAGTTTAGCCTCACCCGCAGCGATGATTTCAGAAGACAGGGATTTGGTGTTGTCCAGCATCTCGAGCCCGTGTGGAGAGGCCAGGATTTTAGCCATCCCGTCCGTCTGCGCCTGCACCGCACGCGTCAAAACCTCGGGCACCGACCCTTGCGTCGCCAGTGCTTCGGCGACCGCAACGCTTTTTTCGGCGTAGTACAATTCGGTCAGCTTGCTGACGATCGCCTCTTTGTTCTTGTAGTGCAGATAGACCGCTGGCCGCGACATCCCCGCCCCACGCGCAATATCGTCCATCGAAGTCTTTCGATACCCGTAGGTGGAAAAGGCTTGAAACGCCGAGTTCAGGATCGCCTTTTGCCGTGAATCGTCATTCGTGTCTTTCATAACCGAAGCACTGACATTTTTTGTTTAAATTGTCAATTGACAGCATGACACTTTTCGCTAAATATGTCAGAAACCAGCCACAGCAAGAAGAGGTGCGCCATGGCGACGGCCCTTAAGATCAATGGAAAGCAACATCAGGTAGACCTGCCTGATGACGTCCCCCTGCTCTGGGTTCTGCGGGATGAGGTCGGATTGACCGGCACTAAATTCGGCTGCGGCGTTGCCGCCTGCGGAGCATGCACCGTTCATATCGACGGCGAGGCCGTGCGGTCCTGTCAGGTCGCGTTGTCGGATGTTTGGGGTGACGTGACCACAATTGAAGGCATCGGAGCACCAGACACCCTAGCCGCCATCCAGCAAGCTTGGGTCGATCATCAGGTTGCGCAATGCGGATATTGCCAGTCTGGACAGATCATGCAGGCCACTGCCTTGCTGGCAGAAAACCCGGCACCTACCGATGCAGACATCGATGAAGCAATGCAGGGCAACCTTTGCCGCTGTGGCACCTACCCCCGCATCCGGGCCGCAATCCACGACGCAGCGTCCAAGCTGAAGGAGGCATAAGCTATGGGTAAAGTTGTCAAAATCCTCCGTCGCACGTTCCTGATCGGTTCGGCTGCAATTGTTGGCGGTGTGGCCTTTGGCGCATATTACGTCACCCGCCCAGCCGCCAACCCGCTAAAACCCGGTGAAGGTCAGGCCGCGCTGAACCCGTTCGTATTGATCGATCAAAATGGCGTCACCCTGTTCGCCCCCCGCGCGGAAATGGGTCAGGGCGTGAAAACCACTTGGACCGCGCTGATTGCCGAGGAACTGGACGTCGACCTGGATCAGATCACCGTTCTGCATGGCCCGGCGGCAGCGGCCTATTACAACTCGGCCCTGGTGGGCGAAGGACTGCCCAACAAGGGTTATGACATCTCGAATTTCCAGCACAATCTGGGTGAGGCACTGGGCGTTCTGGGCAAGACGCTGAGCCTGCAGGTCACTGGTGGTTCGACCTCGATGAAAGACGGGTTCGAGCGGATGCGGCAAGCTGGTGCTTCGGCGCGCGAAACGCTGAAACGCGCAGCCGCAGATCGGTTAGGCGTTGATCCTTTAGAGCTGCAAACAGCCTCGGGCCACGTTATTGCGCCCAACGGCGACAAGATTGCCTATTCCGAGCTTGCCGAGGATGCAGCTGGATTGGAACCGGTCGAAGTGCCTTTGCGCGATCCGTCCGAGTGGCGCTATCTGGGCCGGACCCAACCGCGTCTGGACATGGTTGGCAAGGTGACCGGCACGGCCGAGTTCGGCGTTGATGTCCGCCTGCCGGGCATGAAATTCGCGGCCGTACGCATGAACCCCAAATTGGGCGGCGCGATGAATGGCTTTGATGACGGTGCCGCCCAATCCATGCCAGGGGTCGAGAAGATTGTCGATCTGGGTACAGGTGTGGCCGTGATCGCCAACAACACCTGGTTGGCAAACCAAGCGGTTGAGGCCATCGACGTTGACTGGGGCGACGCGCCCTATCCACCGGAAACCGACGGTATCTTTGCCAAGATAGCCGAGGCGTTTGACGACGCGCCGAATTCGACCATGCGCGACGACGGCGATGTCAGCGTGACGCCCGAGGGCGCGACGGAAATCACCGCTGAATACCAAGTGCCCTATCTGGCCCACGCCACGATGGAGCCGATGAATGCCACCGCACTGTATACCGGAAACGCTTTGGAGCTGTGGTGTGGCAATCAGGCCCCGACCCTGATTCAGTTCCGTGTCGCGAACACCGCCAATCTGGACACGGACGCGGTGCAGATTCACACCACCTATCTGGGGGGCGGATTTGGCCGCCGGGGCGAGTTGGATTTTGGCGAGATCGCCACCAAGGTTGCCATGGCCATGCCCGGCACGCCGGTTCAGACGACCTGGAGCCGCGAAGAAGACATGCGCCATGATTATTACCGCCCCGGCGCAATCGCTCGGATGCGTGGTGCAGTGCACGACGGCAAAGCTGTGCTGATCGACGGAAAGGTGGCGGCGCAATCTCCGACCCAGCAGGCAGTCGAGCGCTACACCGGCTTCCCCGGTGGCGGCCCTGATAAGGTGCTGGTCGAAGGATTCTTCAACCAGCCCTATGCAGTGCCAAACTATCGCATGAGTGGTCATATCGCGGATCTGGCCGTCCCGGTGGGCTTCTGGCGCTCGGTCGGTAACAGCCACAATGGCTTTTTCCATGAGACATTCATGGATGAAATGGCCCATGCCGCAGGGCGCGACCCGCTGGAGTTTCGACTTGAGTTGATGAAGTCCGAACACGCCCCCTCTTCCGGGTGTCTTGAAGCGGTGAAAGAGATGTCGGGCTGGACCGGCCAGACGCCTGAAGGCGTAGGCCGCGGCGTCGCCTTTGCCTACAGCTTTGGCACACCCGTAGCACAAGTGATCGAGGTCGTCGACGAAGACGGCACCATCCGCATCAACAAGGCGTGGATCGCCTGCGACATGGGGCTTGCGCTGGACCCTGACAACGTCAAAGCGCAGATGTTCGGCGGCATGATCTATGGCCTGTCCGCCGCGTGCTATGGCGAAATCACCTTTGCAGATGGTGAAGCTGAACAGTTCAACTTCCCCGACTATGACGCCATTCGCATGCACACGGCCCCGCAGGTCGAGGTGCGCGTTCTCGAGACCAACCGCCACATGGGTGGCGCAGGAGAGCCCGGCACGCCCCCCTCGATGCCCGCGCTCGGAAATGCCCTGTTTGATCTGACCGGAGAACGCGCCCGCAGCCTGCCGCTGATCAACCAGTTCAACCTGCTGGTTTGATCACAAAACGTCGGCTCGCCGCCCCCTAGGCGCGCCGGCGTAAAACTACGCAGTTTTCTGGAACACCTGCGCACCCTTGGACCAGGCTTGCACTGCTGCACCAAAAGCCTCGAACAGAGGGCGCGACACCGGGTCGTTGATGGCATCCCATTCGGGGTGCCACTGAACGGACAGCGTAAAGCCAGGCGCGTCCTTGATATAGATCGCCTCGGGCGTGCCGTCGGGCGCGTGACCGTCAATGACGACGCGCTCGCCAATGGTCTTGATGCCCTGCCCGTGCAGCGTGTTGGTCATGACCTCGACCGCACCAAACAGGTCATGGAACACGCCGCCCTCATCCAGTGTCACAACATGCCGCAGCGCAAATTTCTCTTCCAGCGTACCGTCGGGCGGCATTCGATGGTTCATGCGCCCCGGCAAATCCCGGATCTCGGGATAAAGCGTTCCACCCATCGCCACATTGACCTCTTGAAACCCGCGGCAGATGCCCAGAAACGGTTGTCCACGTTCCACACAGGCGCGAACCAGCGGCAGAGTGATGGCGTCGCGTGCCCGGTCGAACTCTCCATGCGCTTCGGTTTCAGGTTCGCCGTATTCTTCCGGATGCACATTAGGGCGACCGCCGGTCAGCAGAAAGCCGTCGCAGACCTCCAGCAACTCATCGACCGTCACATAGCGCGGATCCGCCGGGATCAGCAGCGGCAGACATCCTGACACATTGGCAACCGCGTCCGAGTTCATCGTCCCGCCGGCATGGGTCGGGTATTGGTCATTCATGAGGTACGAGTTGCCGATGATACCGACGACAGGACGAGACATTCCGCTTTCCTTGTTTTTTCAGCGCTTAACAGGGAAGCTAGCGGCAGCCTCTCAGACGTGCAAGAATACACGCCCTGCATGACAGCGCAGGGACGTGTTCAGGGGTGCACAATACAATCCCTCAAAAGATACTTTAGACAGAATTATTTCCCAATAATTTCCCTCAATCGGGAAATTATTCAAAAGTTTTGGCATTGGCAGGACAAACCAAGCGGAGACTTAAATCTCACCGACTAAACCGGCTGCCTCAATTCCAGCCATTGCAGCCACTGCATCATTGTCCGAGGTGTCTCCTGTCACGCCGACAGCGCCGATCACGGCGCCTTTTCGGTCGCGCAGCAGAACACCGCCCGGCACCGGCACAACCTGCCCACCATAAACGCCATTCACCGCAGCCATGAAATAGGCCTGCGCCTCGGCGCGCTGCATCTGCGCAGTCCCGGCCATGCCCAACATGACCGAGCCATAGGCCTTGCCATGCGCAATCGCGAAACGACCCGGGGCGGCACCGTCTTCGCGTTCGAAGGCGATGACATGACCGCCCGCATCGAGAACCACGGCAGACAGAGGTTTCAACTCCATCTCGCGCCCCTTCTCAAGAGCCTTACGAATGATGGTGCGCGCTTTGCGCAAAGAAATAGCCATCTCTGATCCCTTTCATTTGGATAAAATCTTCTTTGGAAAACAAGGGGTAGGTACTACCCCTTGCCCCGACCCGAACCGTTTACGCCTGGCTTGCCTTCAACTCCAGACGACGGGCGTGCAGAACCGGCTCGGTATAGCCCGAGGGCTGAACACGCCCTTTGAACACCAGATCGCAGGCCGCCTGAAAGGCGATGCCGTCAAAGCTTGGTGCCATAGTCGTATAGCTGGGGTCGCTGTCGTTCTGACGATCCACAACAGCGGCCATTTTCTGCATCGCGGCCATTACCTGTGCTTCGTCCACGATGCCATGGTGCAGCCAATTGGCCAGCGCCTGAGACGAAATCCGGCAGGTTGCGCGGTCTTCCATGAGGCCGATGTCGTTGATGTCCGGCACCTTGGAGCAGCCCACGCCCTGATCGACCCAGCGCACCACATAGCCGAGAATGCCCTGAGCGTTGTTTTCGACCTCACGAGTGATTTCATCGTCGCCTAAATTCCGACCATCCAGCAGTGGAATGGTCAGCAGGTAATCCAGCGTACCGCGCGCACCTCCGGCAGCCAGTTCATCCTGGCGCGCAAGCACATCAACCTTGTGATAATGCGTCGCGTGCAGCGTCGCGGCGGTTGGCGAAGGCACCCAGGCGCAGGTCGCGCCAGACATCGGGTGCCCGATCTTGGCGTCTAGCATGTCGCCCATGCGATCCGGCATTGCCCACATGCCCTTGCCAATCTGTGCCTTGCCTTTCAAGCCGCACGCCAGGCCAATGTCGACATTGCGATCCTCGTATGAGGCAATCCAGGGCGTATTTTTAATATCGCCTTTGGGCAGCATTGGGCCGGCCTCCATTGACGTGTGGATTTCATCCCCGGTCCGGTCCAAAAACCCGGTGTTGATGAACGCCACGCGCGACTTCGCCGCCCGAATACATTCTTTGAGGTTGACTGATGTGCGCCGTTCCTCATCCATAATACCCAGTTTTACGGTATTGCGGGGCAAGCCAAGAATATCTTCGACCATGTCAAAAATCTCGACCGAGAACGCAACTTCCTTGGGCCCGTGCATCTTGGGCTTTACGACGTAGACCGAACCTTCGACCGAGTTACCGCCTTCGCGCTTCAGATCGTGCATGGCGATCAAAGTGGTGCACAGTGCATCCATCAGCCCTTCACCGATCTCGCGCCCCTCTGCGTCCAGCACAGCCGGGTTGGTCATCAGGTGGCCTACATTGCGCACCAGCATCAGCGACCGTCCTTTCAGCGTAGCCTGACCGCCTGACGGTGTAGTGAAGCTCAGGTCGTCAGCCAGCTTGCGGGTGAACGTGGTGCCGCCTTTTGTCACCTCTTCGGTCAGGTCGCCTTTCATCAGACCCAGCCAATTGCCATAGGCCACCACCTTGTCGGCGGCATCGACACAGGCGACCGAGTCCTCGCAGTCCATGATCGTCGACAGCGCTGACTCGAGCCGGACATCCGCGATGCCAGCGGGATCAGTTGCGCCAATGGTACTGGAAGGATCGATCATGATCTGAATGTGCAGGCCATTGTTTTTCAGCAGCACGAATTCCGGTTTGTCCGCCGCACCACCAATCCCGGCAAATTGCGCAGGTTCGACCAGCGCAGGAACCAATCCTCCATCCTTCACTGTAAGGCTGGACACGTCTGACCAAGACCCGGACGCCAGTGGTACGACGTCGTCCAGAAAGGCTTTAGCCCAGGCGATCACGCGCGCCCCACGCGCGGCATCATAGCCACCGCCTGCTGGCAAATCGCCCATAGCGTCAGTTCCGTAAAGCGCGTCGTAAAGACTGCCCCAACGGGCATTGGCAGCATTCAAGGCAAAACGGGCATTGGTGATCGGCACAACAAGTTGGGGACCGGGGGTAAGGGCAATCTCGGGATCCACGTTTGCCGTCTCGATCTGAAACCCATCCCCTTCCGGGACCAGATAACCGATCTCTTTCAGGAAAGCCTGGTATTCAGCAGGATCAATCTCCTGGCCCTTGCGGGCCATATGCCAGCCGTCGATGCGGCTTTGAATTTCAGACCGTTTAGCAAGGAGGTCGCGATTCTTCGACCCCAACTCGTTCACCAACCGCGCCAGGCCCGCCCAAAACTGCTGAGGAGACACATCCGTACCTGGAAGCGCCTGCGTCTCTATAAACTCTGCCAATATCGGATCGATCTGCAGCCCGCTCAGAGTCTGTCTGCCAGTCATGTTCCCGCTCTCCCGCGATTGTGTGCCACTGTATGCTTCGGTGCATTTAGGGGGAAAGTTTCCGATAGGCAACTTTTGTCGAGTGATTAGCAGTATTCGATCCTTCAAAAAGCTGCCTCAAAATCAGCAAGCGAATGAAGCGGGCCAGTTGCAGCCCCTGACCGAAGCCCCTAACGTCGCGCCAAACCAGCACGGATACGAGGCCCCAGATGCGCGACGCTGCCCCCACAACAATTTACCTGAAGGACTACACGCCGTTTGGCTATCTGGTGGATAACGTGCACCTGACCTTCGACCTTGCTGACCACGCCACCCGGGTCACATCGCGCGTCGCCTTTCGCCCAAACCCCGATGCCACGGAGCGGACCTTCTTTCTGCACGGGGAAGACCTCGCGCTGATCAGCGCCTCGATCAACGGCGCTGAAGTCACGCCGGATGTGACAGACAAGGGCCTGACAGTTGCCGTACCGGATGAACCCTTCATCTGGGAGGCCGAGGTCGAGATCGATCCCGGCAATAACACCGCGCTGGAAGGGCTTTACATGTCAAACGGCATGCACTGCACGCAATGCGAGGCAGAGGGGTTTCGCAAAATCACCTATTACCCCGACCGCCCGGACGTCATGTCCACCTTTACCGTGCGTATCAACGGCGACCTTCCGGTGTTGTTGTCCAACGGTAACCCGTCGGGCAAGGGTGAAGGCTGGGCCGAATGGACCGACCCATGGCCCAAACCGGCCTATCTGTTTGCACTGGTCGCAGGAGACCTAATCGCCCACCCCGGCCAATTCACCACCAAGTCGGGCCGCGACGTGGAATTGAACCTGTGGGTTCGTCCCGGCGATGAAGGCAAATGCGCCTTTGGCATGGAAGCCTTGAAAAAATCGATGAAATGGGACGAAGAAATCTATGGCCGCGAATACGATCTAGACGTGTTCAACATCGTCGCCGTGGATGATTTCAACATGGGCGCGATGGAAAACAAGGGGCTGAACATCTTCAACTCGTCGGCTGTTCTGGCCAGCCCCGAAACTTCAACCGATGCGAATTTCGAACGCATCGAAGCGATCATTGCGCATGAATATTTTCACAACTGGACCGGCAACCGCATCACCTGCCGTGACTGGTTTCAGCTGTGTCTGAAAGAAGGGCTGACGGTATTTCGCGATGCGCAGTTCACATCCGACATGCGCTCGGCCCCGGTGAAACGCATTCACGACGCCATAGACCTGCGCGCGCGCCAGTTCCCCGAAGACAACGGCCCCCTGTCACACCCGGTTCGCCCCGAGAGCTTTCAGGAGATCAACAACTTCTACACCGCGACCGTCTATGAGAAAGGCGCTGAAGTAATCGGAATGCTGAAACGCTTGGTCGGGGATGACGCCTATACCAAAGCGCTGGACTTGTATTTTGAGCGCCATGACGGCCAAGCCTGCACCATCGAAGATTGGATCAAGGTATTCGAAGACACCACAGGCCGCGACCTGACTCAATTCAAACGCTGGTACAGCCAATCGGGCACGCCACGCGTCACCGTTTCGGAAGACTGGGCGGACGGCATTTATACCCTGACGTTGAAACAGCGCACCGAGCCGACGCCGGGACAGAATGAAAAGCAGCCTCAGGTAATCCCGGTTGCCGTGGGCCTGTTAGGTGCAAATGGGGATGAGGTCCGCCCGACCGAAGTGTTGGAACTGACCGAAGCTGAGCAAAGCTTTCAATTCACCGGGCTGGCCGCAAAACCCACACCGTCAATCCTGCGTGATTTCTCAGCGCCGGTTATTCTTGAGCATGACGTCAGCAACGCCGAGCGGGCGTTTCTGCTAGCCCACGACACCGACCCCTTCAACCGTTGGCAGGCTGGGCGGTCTCTGGCGCAGGACACTTTGCTGCGAATGATCCAGGATGATGCCGCGCCGGATGCCGATTACCTCGATGGTCTGCTGGCCGTGCTGCGTGACGGAGAACTGGACCCGGCCTACCGGGCCTTGATGCTTGGGCTGCCGACGCAGTCCGAGCTAGCGGCAACCTTGTACGAGCGCGGGCAGACCCCTGATCCGATGGCGATCTGGTCCGCGGTAGAGACACTGCGGCAGGCCACGGCCCAGCACGTACAGGATCTGTTGCCCCGGCTACACAGCGAAGCCTTGGTGGATGGCCCCTATGCGCCGGACGCTGCGCAATCCGGCAAGCGCGCCCTTGGCAGCGCCGCGCTGGCGCTGACCACCCGACTGGATGGCGGAGCAATGGCAGCCGAAGCCTACTCCAAAGCGGATAACATGACCCTGCAACTAACCGCCTTGTCTTGCCTGCTGCGTGCGCGCAAAGGTGAGGCCGAATTGGCCGCGTTCTACAGCCAGTGGCAGCATGACCGTCTTGTCATGGACAAGTGGTTTGGCCTTCAAGTGGCAATGGCTGCACCCGAGGCAACACCCGGTGTGGCACAGTCTCTGACGCAGCACTCTGACTTTAACTGGAAGAACCCCAACCGGTTCCGCGCGGTTATGGGCGCGCTGGCGATGAATCATGCCGGGTTCCATCAGCCTGACGGGGTTGGCTATGCCCTGCTGGCTGATTGGCTGATCCGACTGGATCCCGTGAATCCGCAAACCACTGCCCGCTTGTGTTCGGCATTTCAAACGTGGAAACGATATGATGCCGACCGTCAGGACCTGATGCGTGCGCAGCTTTCTCGCATTGCTGAAACCCCGAACCTGTCGCGTGACACCAGTGAAATGGTATCGCGTATCCTTGGCGCATGACGGACTTCACATTTGCCCGCCAGAACCGAAACACGCGAACATTGGTCATTCTGGCTGCGGTCTATTCCGGTTTGATGGCTCTGGTCGTCCTGTTCGATGCCGCCTGGTGGATCGTATGGCTGCTGGCATTGGGCACCCTGCCAGCTGTGTGGGACGTGATCCAGAATACGCGCGCTGGCGTGCAGATCGATGCGGCCGCCATACGCTGGTTTACCGGCAAGCGTCAGGCAGAGGTCCTGCTGCAGGACATTGATTTTTTCCGATTTGACACGCGGTGGGACTTGTCCGTACGCGTTTCCATCGTTCTGCATTCGGGCAAACGAATCCGTTTACCCGATGAGTCGCTCCCGCCGCATCGAGACCTTGAACCGGTCCTGACACAGGCCGGATTCCGTGTTGAGCGCCATCATTTTACTATTTTCTGAAACACTGGGCCTCTGACCGGTAAATTGGACACAAAAAGCGAAAACTGTTAAGCATTTAACTTGATCTGAGCCCAATATCTCGCCAGATTTATAAGCAGTTCAGTGTTTTTACAGTTTTCGAGTTTTGCCATGTTTCGGTCGTTTAGGGCATTGTTTGCCCAGAAATCAGCCTCATCTGCCCCAACCGCACCAGATTTGTGCGCAACGCAGTCTGCTTTGGCTGCTGCTTTGCCGGATCAAGGGCAACTCAACATTCCTGTTGCGCGAACAGGTGATGAAAACCTGATCGGACATTCCACAATCGAGCACGGCCGTCACCTTGCCAGACAAGATCGTTGGGAAGATCTTTCCAAGGAGATGCGCGCGGCGGATCAGGATCGTGCTGCCGTGTCGGACGGAATGCCGATTGCCGACCTTCTGGCATTTGGGGCCAGATCGGATGTGGTGCTGGCTGCGGAACATGCGCTGACGGATGGAAAGGCCATTTCGGACTATGACCTGTTGGGAGGTATATCTGAGCTTGAAGGCGAAATGGCAGACTTTCCCGATGATCCGATGATCGCTACTGTCGTGTCCCTTGCCCATATCGATCTGGCCTGGGCTTGGCGCGGAACCGCCTCGGACGCGGCACTGCCGCCGTTGCACCGATCGCGCTGTGCGGCGCATTTCGACCGGGCCGCGTCGATCTTGCCCAAATGCCGGGCTGATGCCCCGGACAGCCCGCTGATTGCTGCGGCAAGCTGCGCGCTTTTGGCCGGTCAGCGCAGATCCAATGCGCGTGTGTCAGACGAATACGAGCGTCTGATCACGCTGGATCCGCGCAACCAACGGCACATGCGTGCCATGGGCAGCCATCTGTTGCCCCGGTGGTTCGGAAGCTACGATGAATTGGAATTGCAAGCGATGCGTACTGCGGCTCGGACCCAGGGCGTCTGGGGTGCTGGCGGCTACACTTGGGTCCAATTCGACGCCATTGCATTGGATGAAGAAGCCTGTGCGCGTGTCGATACCGAGTATTTCCTGGACGGTTTGCGCGACATCGTGCGGCTGCGGCCCGACCAGCAAATGATCAATATGCTCTCGGCCTATTGTGCAATCACCATCCAGAACGGACGAGGAGTGAACGAACAAGCCGACCAGTTCCGAGCACAGATGCGCGAGACCGCAAACTGGTTGATCCGCGACCACTTGACCGAGTTGCATCCCATGATCTGGGCCCACGCGACCGCAGGTTTTAACAACTCCGTCCGCATCAACTCGCCCGAGCGGTTTGCCGCGCGGGGTCAGCGGGATGCATTGCGGGCAATCTCGGATCTGTTCCGAGACGAATTGCGTAGCGGTATGGATGTGACCTTCACACCAACAGGCCTACAGTTTTCCCAGAACTGAACGCGTCAGGATTCCCCCTTGCCCCTAGGCCCTGCCGGGCCTAATACGCAGGCTTAGACTTCTGCGGAAATGAGGCGCGCCATGCTCGATCTGACATACGAAATGCCCAAACCCAAGACCATTGCCGGGGCCAAGCACGACTGGGAACTGGTGATCGGGATGGAGGTGCACGCTCAGGTCTCGTCCAATGCCAAGCTGTTTTCTGGTGCGTCGACCCAATTCGGGGCCGAGCCGAACTCGAACGTGGCCTTCGTCGACGCGGCGATGCCGGGAATGCTGCCTGTGATCAACGAATATTGCGTTGAACAGGCTGTGCGCACCGGGCTGGGCCTGAAGGCGGACATCAACTTGAAATCGGCGTTTGACCGCAAGAACTATTTCTACCCCGACCTGCCGCAGGGCTATCAGATTTCGCAGCTGTACCACCCCATCGTGGGCGAAGGTGAAGTGCTGGTTGAAATGGGTGACGGCACCGCGCGCATGGTTCGCATCGAACGCATTCACATGGAGCAGGATGCGGGTAAATCGATCCACGACATGGACCCGCATATGTCCTTTGTTGACCTGAACCGGACCGGCGTTTGCCTGATGGAGATTGTCAGCCGCCCCGATATTCGCGGGCCGGAAGAGGCCGCCGCCTATATCGCCAAACTGCGCCAGATCATGCGTTACTTGGGCACCTGCGATGGCAACATGCAGAACGGCAACCTGCGCGCCGACGTGAACGTATCGATCTGTTTGCCGGGTGCCTATGAGAAGTATCAGGAAACGCAGGATTTCTCGCATCTTGGCACGCGGTGTGAGATCAAGAACATGAACTCGATGCGCTTTATCCAGCAAGCGATCGAGGTCGAAGCCCGCCGCCAGATCGCCATCGTCGAAGGGGGCGGTGAGGTCGAACAGGAAACCCGCCTGTATGACCCGGACAAGGGCGAGACCCGCTCGATGCGGTCCAAGGAAGAGGCGCACGATTATCGTTACTTCCCCGACCCTGATCTGCTGCCGCTGGAAATCGAACAAGCGTGGGTCGACGACATCGCCGCGAAGCTGCCCGAACTGCCCGACGAGAAGAAGGCACGTTTTATCAGCGAATTCGGCCTGACCGACTATGACGCATCGGTTCTGACCGCCGAAGTGGAATCGGCTGCGTATTTCGAAGAGGTCGCCAAGGGCCGTAACGGGAAACTGGCTGCGAACTGGGTCATCAACGAACTGTTCGGCCGGTTGAAAAAAGAAGACCACGACATCACCGACTCGCCGGTTTCTCCGGCGCAGTTGGGTGGGATCATCGATCTGATTTCGTCGGATGCCATTTCGGGCAAGATCGCCAAGGACCTTTTCGAGATCGTCTATACCGAAGGCGGTGATCCGGCGCAGATCGTCGAAGACCGCGGCATGAAGCAGGTGACCGATACCGGCGCCATCGAAGCTGCTCTGGATGAAATCATTGCCGCCAACCCGGCGCAGGTTGAAAAGGCCAAAGTGAACCCGAAGCTGGCGGGCTGGTTTGTCGGTCAGGTCATGAAGGCGACCGGAGGCAAGGCGAACCCGAAGGCCGTGAACGAACTGGTCAGCAAAAAGCTTGGGTCGTAACCCGTTTTATGTGTACAGGTCTGCCAGCGGCAACGCGTGGATTTGTACACATCGTATTCTCACGAAATCTTAAGACTGGGGGGGCAAGCCATCGGCTTGACTTCCCCCTGTTCGCGCTCTTTCTTCGCCTCCAGAGAGGTTAGGTATCATGCAGAACAGATTTGATCAGGAACTCGAAGACCGGCTGGTGCGATACGCGGCCATTGACAGTCAGAGTGACGAGACTTCCCCTACAACCCCAAGCACGCAAATCCAGTTCGACATGCTGAACCTGTTGCGCGACGAGCTGGCCCAGATCGGCGCGCAGGATATCGAGATCACAGGCGATAGCGTGGTGGTTGCAACCATTCCCGGAAACGCTCAGGGGCCGACAGTGGGCTTTTTGGCGCATGTGGATACGGCCCCACAGTTCAACGCCACAGGCGTCAAGCCACGTGTCATCAAGGGATACAATGGCGGTGACATCTCATTCCCCGACGATCCTGATCTGGTTCTGTCGCCGGAAGAAAACCCCTATCTGGCCGAGAAAATTGGGCATGACCTGATCACCGCTTCAGGCACGACCCTGCTGGGTGCGGATGACAAGGCGGGCGTGTCGATCCTGATGACCATGGCACGGCACCTGATCGAAAACCCGGATATTCTGCACGGACCGATCCGCATCGCCTTTACCCCGGATGAAGAGATCGGGCGCGGTGTAACCGAACAGCTGCCCAAGAATCTGGGCGCGGATTTCGCCTATACGCTGGACGGTCAGGAAGTCGGTGAGATCGAGTACGAGAGCTTTTCAGCCGACCGTGCTGTGATCAAGATCGAAGGCGTTTCGATCCATCCCGGTTTGGCGAAAGACAAGATGGTGAACGCAGCACATCTGGCGGCCAAGATCGTTCAGACGCTACCTCAGGCCACCATGACCCCGGAAACCACCGATGGGCGCGAAGGGTTCATCCATGTCACCGACATGAATGGCGGCTCTTCCGAGATGGAGATCAAACTGATCCTGCGTGATTTCGAGCTGGACGCACTGGAAGCCCAGCGCAACATCGTGCGTCAGGTGTGTGCCGCCGTACAGGCCACCGAACCACGCGCGACCATCACCTGCGAGATCAGCCATCAGTATCGCAACATGCGCTATTGGCTGGAAAACGACATGACGCCAGTCGATCTGGCCCGGGATGCCTGTCGTGAGTTGGGGATCGAACCTCTGTCCGTCCCGATCCGTGGCGGCACCGACGGGTCGCGCCTGACCGAGTTCGGCACCCCCTGCCCCAATCTGTTCACTGGGATGCAGTGTATTCACGGGCCGATGGAATGGATTTCGGTGCAGGACATGGCGCTGGCGACCGAACTGTGCCTGTCGGTTGTGACCAAGGCAGCACAGACTGGTGGCAATCATCAGGGCTGAAATCCGCCGGTTGGGCAACGGCTCTTTCCCTCGGGGATCAGCGTGTTAGTTTATCGCGAACAGGTGTTTAGGAACAGTTGATGCAGCGCTACGAATACAAGGTGATCCCCGCCCCACAAAAAGGTGTCAAAGCCAAGGGCGTCAAAACGGCTGAGGGTCGCTTTGCGGTCTCGGTTGAACAGGTCCTGAACCAAATGGGTCAGGACGGCTGGGAATACCAACGCGCCGAATTGCTGCCCAGCGAGGAACGCGCGGGCCTGACCGGATCGACCACAAACTGGCGCAACGTGCTGGTGTTCCGGCGCGTGGTGGAAGAAGAAGTTGACGCACCTGAAATCGGCACAGCACTAGATATGGACAGCACCCCGTTGGCCCAGCCAGTACCGGGCCCTGACGAGGTTCAAGCGCCGAAACCGATTGCCGCGGAAGCGGATGAACCGCCCTTGTCTTTGAAACGGTCTGATGAAACACCCGAGGCCGGTGAAATCTCAAAAACCTAATCTTTGTAGCAGGGATTGGTGTCTTTATCAGGCCCCTTGACTGCCTGCTATATTGAGAAACCTCTAAGTCTTTTAAATTTACCACCCCTTCAATAAGGATTTTTTTTCGCAACCAGCGTCTAGATTTATCCCTTGATGGATCCAGCCCGCTTCGATCGCGAATGATCGGGACAGACGCTTTTCAACGCGTATTCTCGCCCGAAAAAGAACGGAAGTACCAAAAAATGGCAGCGACTTGAACACAAGCGGTAAACGCCATTTGAAAAAGGGATACGCCCCCCGAAAATCTATGGCATGTTAACTGAATAACCGGGAGGGACATCAAAATGGCTATTCGGCAAACGCAAGGGCGGGCACGCCTGTATGACAGCATTCTCGATACAGTAGGCGACACGCCTTGCATCCGGGTCAATCGGATCGTGCCAGAACATGTGACCGTCTATGTGAAGTTCGAAGCGTTCAATCCCGCCGGTTCGGTCAAGGACAGGCTGGCGCTGAATATCATCGAAGCAGCGGAACGCGACGGGCGATTGAAACCGGGTCAGACAGTTGTCGAGGCAACCTCGGGCAATACCGGCATCGGCCTTGCCATGGTTTGCGCGGCCAAGGGCTATCCGCTGGTTGTAACGATGGCAGAAAGTTTCTCGGTCGAGCGGCGCAAGCTGATGCGCTTTCTGGGGGCCAAGGTCGTTCTGACCCCCAAGGCGCAGAAAGGGTTTGGCATGTACACCAAGGCCAAGGAACTGGCCGAGGAAAACGGGTGGTTTCTGGCCAGCCAGTTCGAAACCTCTGCCAATGCCGATATCCATGAGAACACGACCGCGCGGGAAGTTCTTGCAGATTTCGAAGGGCAGCGACTGGACTACTGGGTGACCGGATACGGAACCGGCGGTACGGTTTCCGGTGTATCTCGCGTCCTGCGGAAGGAACGGCCGGAGACAAAGATCATCCTGACCGAACCAGCCAACGCCGCAATTGTGTCATCGGGGTACACCAACACCCGCAACGAGGATCATCAGCCGACCGAGAGCCACCCGAATTTCGAACCGCACCCGATTCAGGGATGGACGCCGGACTTCATTCCCTGGGTCCTGCAGGAAGCCATAGACAACGAATATTACGACGAACTGACCCCTGTGCCCGGACCCGAAGGGATCGCGTGGTCACGCCGACTTGCCTCGGAAGAAGGTATTTTTACCGGAATCTCGGGCGGGTCGACCTTTGCCGTCGCAATGAAGATGGCCGAATCCGCGCCAGAGGGATCCGTTTTTCTGGTCATGCTGCCGGACACTGGCGAGCGTTATTTGTCGACCCCTTTGTTCGAAGGCATCGAAGACGACATGACAGAAGAAGAATATGCGATTTCGGCGTCAACGCCCTCAGCGCAGATGAGCGCAGACTGACGTTCTGCGCGTTCAGGTATCGATATCCAGTGCCAGCGCGTGAATGCGGGGCACGATATCGCCCAAGGCATTGTGAACCGCACGATGACGGGCGACACGATTTTGCCCTTCGAAGGCGGCGGCGCGAATGCGGACGTTGAAGTGGCTTTCACCACCATCCTGATAGCCCGCGTGGCCGCGGTGGCTTTCGCTGTCATCGATCACCTCAAGCTCGCGCGGGTCAAAGGCAGCTTGCAGGCAGGTTCGGATCTCGTCAGTCACGCTCATTTTTTCGCTCAGCGGTAAAAATTTTACCGCCCCCCTCTTCTACTTTCGGCTGCTTAGATTAAACTGCTGCCTCCGAGTCGAAAAGATGCGTTCGTGAGGATTGAGAGCATGGCGAAGTCAGACCCCTTCGGATTTGATATGTCCGTTTCCAGCGCCAAGAAAAAGAACCCGCGCGGGCGCCGGGGCATGTCAGGCGCGTCCGAGACGTCAGTCCGGATCTGTGATCATGAGGGCTGCAACGAGCCGGGCAAGTTCCGCGCACCCAAGGCACCGGATGTGCTGGATGATTTCTTCTGGTTCTGCCAGCAGCATGTGCGCGAATATAACCAAAAGTGGAACTTCTTCGACGGTACCACCGAGGCCGAACTGAACGCGCAGCGATCAAAGGACAAAGTGTGGGAACGTGAGACCAAGCCGATGGGCGACCCCGAGGCCCGTGCCTGGGCCCGTCTGGGCATTGAGGACCCGCATCAGGTGCTGGGTGCCAACAGCACGCAGAACAAAGGCCGCACTTCGGGTGGTGGTGGCCGGCGCCTGCCCCCCACCGAACGCCGAGCAATCGAGATTCTGGAAGCCAATGACAGCTGGTCCAAGGCAGAGGTGCGCAAGGCCTACAAGAAGTTGATCAAGGTTTTGCACCCGGACATGAATGGCGGTGATCGCTCGCAAGAAGAACAGCTGCAAGAGGTCGTCTGGGCCTGGGACCAGATCAAGGACAGCCGGAACTTCAAATAAATCTGCGACCCGACAGCTGTGGCTTTGTGTGTACACTGCCCGGCCCGATTGCGATCAAGCTCACTGGAAACCTTGTTCAATTCCCGCAATAGTGGTGGAGTTTGAACACGGGTATTAACGGAGCAGCCGCTGTGCGTATGCCATACCTCCTTTTGCTTTTTTCGCTGGGCGTTTATTTCGCGGCCCCGTTTCTTCCGCCTGAATTCGCGTTCGCCCGAGAACTGAGCCTGCTATTCATTGTCATCAGCCTGATTTGGGGGCTGCGCGCGTGGCTCAGGTGGCGCAAAGCAAACACATGGATCATCGTGGACGGGTCCAACGTGATCCATTGGAAAGAGGGTAAGCCGGATCTGGGCACATTGCGGCTGGTGCTGTCGGCGCTGAAGACGGCCGGGTTCAAACCGGGTGTCGTATTCGATGCAAATGTCGGCTATAAGCTCGACGGCGAATACATGAACGACCGGGCGCTGAGCCGCGCTTTGGGTCTGCGTACCAAGCAGGTCATGATCGCACCCAAAGGAACGCCGGCGGATCCTTTGATTTTACAAGCGTCGCGGGACAGCAAGGCACGCATTATCACAAATGACCGGTTTCGGGATTGGGTGGACGAGTTTCCGGATGTTTTGAAAGCGGATCGCCTCGTGAAAGGCGGCTTTCGTAACGATGAGCTTTGGTTTTCGCTATGAGTAGGTGACCGTCGTTTCAAAGCTAAAGTTTGCGCGCGGTGCTGTGACGTACTTTATGTGGCGCCCTCATTTCAAATTGATGGTAGTCGATCTAGAGAAGCAAACTTTGCACTAACTTGCTTGACCGCGGTGTAGATCAGTAAATGGCAGGGCTTTCTCCGCAAGCTTAACTTATTATTACAAGTGCTTCCCAACGCTTCAAGCAACTCAGGCGAGTTTGTGAGGGCACTGTCGAGCGATCACTTAATTCCGAAAATAGCGTTAGCAACTCTTTTACGTCTTCGCGGTGGAAGGATTTCAGCGCTATATCACCCAGAAATAAACTTTCAGTTGGCAAACCGTTGGACATCAGTATTGCGTGGCGACAGCAAGCAATGTGGTAGTACGTGACTGGCTCATTGAAATGAACCTGACGAATGGTTTTGTCGTTCACCAGATGGATTGCTGCGGCAAAGACTCTAGGCTCTCCGTACAGAAGTTCTGCGCGCCATCCTTCCAGAACAATTCTGTGTTGCGGAGATACGTACAAATCGCGGTGAGGAATGCCTTCTCCCAACGCTCCCTTTTGGATACAAACGGGGTGCAATTGAGGGTTGCGCCTCAAATCCTCCGCGCTCAGGGTCTTTTCTCCAATCCACTCAATGGGCAGCAGATCACCACTGGAAAGGCGCACTTTATCCCCAACTGACAGTTCCTCGACAGCGCAATACCCTTTTTCGGTCGCTATCATAGTGCCCTTCACGAAACACGGCACAGTTCCAGCCGGAAGCGCGACGGTCGCTATAAGAGAGTCGTTATTCCCATTACCAGGACCCGTAGACGCGAATATTTCGACGGTCAGCTGCGTGTTGGGAGGAATGACGACACCGGGGGTGAGGTCAACAGTTAAAACCCCGCTCGACGAAATCGAAACAGAATAATCTGAAGGGTTCAATCCCCCTGTCCCCGTAACAACAACATTCCATGAAGCTCCGGCCTTGGTCGCGGTGTATTGTTGCATAACCGAAGACGACCCACTGGGGATTGCGATCGAAGAGGGGCCTAGAATTGTTAGCGCCATTTGAGCTTTTTTCCGTTAGCCAACACCGAGAGCCGATTATGCATCAACATATCGTCGATTTAACCCATTATATTTTATTATTGCAATGTTGATATGTTTGGTGGCTTTACGGCTGCGCGCCTCAAAGGCAAAACGTCCCTTTTTTGGTTTGAGCCGTAAGTCACGAGCCTCGGCGCGCTATGCCGATAAGGCCAGTTTCAAAGAAACATCCCCTCAGCGTTTCCGCGCTGCCTCTTTCCCTTGCCCTTGCCCGCAATATGTTGCACCACACACGGGTTCAGACCCAGCAAGACGGGCCACAGGATAAGGACAAGACGAATGGCTGACGGATCGATCGACGTAAACGCGAAACCCACCGAAGATATCTCGGTCCGCGACGTATTCGGCATTGATACGGAAATGAAGGTCAAAGGCTTTGCCGAGGCCACAGACCGCGTCCCGGCCATCGACCCTACCTATAAGTTTGATCCTGAAACGACCTTGGCGATCTTGGCGGGCTTTTCCCACAACCGTCGTGTAATGATCCAGGGCTATCACGGCACTGGCAAATCGACCCATATCGAACAGGTTGCAGCGCGTTTGAACTGGCCTGCTGTGCGTGTGAACCTGGATAGCCATATCAGCCGGATCGACCTAATCGGCAAAGACGCAATCAAGCTGCGTGACGGCAAGCAGGTGACTGAATTCCACGAAGGTATCCTGCCCTGGGCGCTGCGCAATCCGGTCGCCATCGTGTTCGACGAATATGATGCGGGTCGCGCGGACGTGATGTTCGTAATCCAGCGTGTTCTGGAGCATGACGGCAAGCTGACCTTGCTGGACCAGAACGAGATCATCACGCCGAACCCGAACTTCCGCCTGTTTGCCACCGCCAACACCGTTGGTCTGGGCGATACTACGGGCCTCTATCATGGCACACAGCAGATCAACCAAGCCCAGATGGACCGTTGGTCACTGGTCTCGACACTGAACTACCTCAGCCACGATGCCGAAACGATGATCGTGCTGTCGAAAGCGCCGCACTATAACACGGCTGAAGGTCGCAAAACCGTTAGTCAGATGGTCACTGTGGCCGACCTGACCCGGACTGCGTTTATGAATGGCGATCTGTCGACTGTCATGAGCCCCCGTACGGTAATCAACTGGGCACAGAACGCCGAGATTTTCCGCGATGTCGGCTATGCTTTCCGCCTGTCCTTCCTGAACAAGTGTGACGAGCTGGAGCGTCAGACCGTAGCCGAGTTCTATCAGCGCTGCTTCGACGAAGAGCTGCCGGAAAGCGCGGCAAGCGTAAGCTTGGGGTAATCCGCTGGAGTTCGCCCGTTAACGGGCGCAATGCCTCCGGCGGAGGTATTTTTAGCCAGATGAAGGCGGATCCGGTTTCTCTGTCGGTAGAAATCGGATCTGCAATGTGAAAGGCTTGGGGACATGGCACAGAAGAACGACAACCCTGCTGATCCGTTCAAGAAGGCTTTGGCCGAGGCAACCAAGGTCATGGCCGATGACCCCGAGCTGTCCGTAACCTATACGGTTGATCCTTCGGGCATGTCCGGCGAGGCGATGCGTTTGCCTCAGGTTTCGCGCCGGATGACGCGCGAAGAGGTGCTTCTGGCACGCGGCACAGCCGACGCTCTGGCCTTGCAGCGCAAATATCACGACGATGCCACTCATGCGCGCTATGCGCCTCCGGGGGATATGGCGCGTGACCTCTATGAGGCGATGGAGACCGCCCGCTGCGAAGCGATGGGCGCACGGGATATGCCCGGCACCGCCAGCAATATTGACGTCAAGATCGGACATGAGGCGATCCGGCGCGGCTATGACCAATGCAAGCAGCCTGCCGATGCACCTCTGGCTGTGGCAGCAGGCTATCTGATCCGGCACTTGGCCACCGGGCGCGATCTGCCGCCTGCGGCCGAGAACATCATGAACCTTTGGCGCGGTTTCATCGAGGAACAGGCCGGAGGCACGCTGGAGAATCTGGACGAGATTCTTTCGGACCAAGCCGAGTTTGCCAAATTTGCCCGTCAGGTGATCAAGGATCTGGGCTATGGCGACCAGCTTGGGGATGACCCCGATGAGCTGGACGAAGAACAGGAAGACCAGGCCGAGGAAGACGCCGAGGAACAACCCGATCCCGATAGCACCGGTCAGGATGACCAGGACGAGCAGGACGCCGATGCGACCCCTGAGCAAAGCCAGGAAGAGCAGCAGGATCAATCTCAGGCTCAGGTCTCGATGGACGAGATGGCCGAGGATGAGTTGGGCGATGAGGCGGAGATGCCTGAAGGGGAAGCGCCGCTGGAGCCGCCTGCACCGCCTCCTGCATCTGAAGCTGACCCGGATTACCGCGTATATCTGGACACTCATGATGAAGAGATCGCAGCCGAGGATCTGGCAGAACCAGCGGAATTGGAACGGTTGCGGGCCTATCTGGATCAGCAGCTCGAACCATTGAAAGGGGCGGTTTCACGTCTGGCTAACAAACTGCAGCGCCGCCTTCAGGCACAACAGAACCGATCTTGGGAGTTCGACCGCGAAGAAGGCATTCTGGATGCCGGCCGATTGGCCCGCGTAGTTGCTAACCCGACCACGCCGCTGAGCTTTAAGGTCGAGAAAGATACCGAATTCCGTGACACCGTGGTGACGCTGCTGTTGGACAACTCGGGATCAATGCGCGGGCGTCCTATTTCCATAGCGGCAATCTGCGCGGATGTTCTTGCGCGGACGCTGGAGCGCTGCAACGTAAAAGTCGAGATTCTGGGCTTTACCACGCGGGCGTGGAAAGGTGGTCAGGCGCGTGAAGCGTGGTTGAACGATGGTCGACCGCAGCAACCCGGACGCCTGAATGACCTTCGACACATCATCTACAAGGGCGCGGATGCGCCCTGGCGGCGCGCACGACCAAATCTGGGCCTGATGATGAAAGAGGGGCTTCTGAAGGAAAACATCGACGGTGAGGCCTTGGAATGGGCGCATCGTAGGATGCTGGCGCGGCGCGAGGCGCGCAAGATCCTTATGGTCATTTCGGATGGTGCTCCGGTCGATGATTCCACGCTGAGCGTGAATCCGGCCAACTATCTTGAAAAGCATCTGCGCGACGTGATCGCCATGGTCGAAAAACGCAAGATGGTCGAGCTGTTGGCAATCGGGATCGGTCATGACGTGACCCGCTATTATGACCGCGCCGTGACAATCACCGATGTGGAGCAGTTGGCAGGTGCGATGACCGAACAACTGGCGGCCCTGTTCGACAGTGATCCGCGTGCACGGGCGCGTGTGATGGGGATGCGAAAGGCCAGCTGAGGCTGGCTTTGCCTCCGGCGGGCGTGTTTTTCCAAAAGATGAAGCGCCAATGGGCCATCAGGTACCGGGACGCTGATCTGGACATTTTTCCAATTGCACCTCAGGGTCTGCCGGAAACGCAGCAAATGAGGCCCTTCATGTTCCAATCCTTTCAAGTGACTGCTCGCCCGGAACAGGGCCCTCCGCGACTGGCAGCTCTGCGGGATGAGATCGCACAGGCAGGTTTGGACGGGTTTCTTATCCCGCGCGCGGACGCACATCAGGGGGAGTACGTAGCGCCACATGATGAACGTTTGGCTTGGTTGACAGGCTTTACCGGCTCGGCCGGTTTTTGTGTCGCCCTGAGCGATGTCGCGGGAGTTTTTATTGACGGTCGGTATCGTACACAGGTCAAGGCGCAAGTGGCCGAGGATTTCACGCCGGTGCCCTGGCCCGAGATCAGTCTGAGCACTTGGTTGAAAGAGCAACTGCCAGATGGCGGCAAAGTTGGGTTTGACCCCTGGCTGCACGCGGCAGGTCAGATTTCCAGTACGATGCGCGAATTAGACGGCACAGGTATCGAACTGGTACGGTGTGACAACCTTGTGGACCGGATCTGGGCAGATCAGCCCGCCCCGCCGATGAACCCTGTCAAGTTGCATCCGATTGAGTTCGCCGGGGAATCGGCCGACAGCAAGATTTCTCGTCTGGCCGCGGGGTTGCATCGGGACGGGAACCTAGCGTCAGTGACCACTCTGCCAGACTCGATCATGTGGCTGCTGAACATTCGCGGATCGGACATTGCCTATAACCCCGTGGCCCATGGGTTTGCTGTGCTGCACGCGGTTGGCAGGGTTGATCTGTTCATGGCAGAGGAAAAGCTGGCGGAGGTTCGCGATCACCTGGGATCAAACGTCGCTATCCATGACCCGCGCACCTTCCTGGATGCTGTAGCGGCATTGAAAGGACCGGTGCAGGTGGATGACGCCACGCTGCCTCAGATCGTGGCGGATGCGTTGGGCGACGCGATGACAGAGGGTGGCGATCCTTGCGCCCTGCCCAAAGCTTGCAAAAACCCTGCCGAAATCGCTGGCAGCACCGAGGCGCATTTGCGCGATGCGGTGGCTGTGATTGAGACCTTGTGCTGGTTGGACGGACAGACCCCTGGCAGCGTGACCGAAGCGCAAGTGGTCACGCGTCTGGAAGAGAACCGGCGCAAGGACAATGCGCTTCAGGATATCTCGTTCGACACCATCGCAGGGACCGGGCCGAACGGTGCGATCATGCATTACCGCGTGACCGAAGAAACTGATAGCCGTTTGGAAAACGGTCATATTCTGGTGTTGGACAGCGGCGGGCAATATCTTGACGGCACCACCGATATCACGCGAACCATTGCCATCGGTAACGTCGGCGCAGACGAGAAAATCTGTTTCACACGTGTGCTGAAAGGCATGATCGCCATGTCGATGCTGCGCTGGCCCGCTGGGCTTGCAGGCCGGGACATAGAATGCGTGGCCCGCACACCGTTATGGGCTGCGGGTCAAGACTTCAATCATGGGGTCGGCCATGGGGTCGGTGCGTATCTGAGTGTGCACGAGGGACCCCAACGCCTTTCAAAAGTAAGCCATGTACCGCTCAAGCCCGGTATGATCCTATCGAACGAGCCCGGATACTATCGCGAAGGTGCCTTTGGCATCCGCATTGAAAACCTTGTCGTGGTAGAAGAGGCACCAGCCCTGCCCGGCAGCGACGCAGAGCGCGCAATGCTGAACTGGCGCACCCTGACCTTTGTGCCGATTGACCGCAGGTTGATCCTGGTGGATATGTTGACGCCTGATGAACGCGACTGGCTGAATGCCTATCACCGCGACGTGGCGGAAAAGATCCGCCCAAGGCTGGGACATGACGCGCAACTGTGGTTGGATGCCGCAACAGAACCGGTCTGACACAGGACTGTTACATAGAACGGGCAGAGGAGAGGCCCAAATACGACGAGGGAAGGAATAGGAATGACTAAGATCACGATCCAAAAAGCGCCGGGCAAATGGAGCGTCCGCTCGGGCGGTGCGATTCTGGGCGAGACGAATAACGCTCTGGAACTGCACGAAGGCGACAAGGATCCGGTGATTTACTTCCCGCGTGGCGATATCGCGATGGCGTTCTTGGATAAGACCGACAAGGTGACCCATTGCCCCCTCAAGGGCGACGCGACGCATTTCTCAATCGTCAACAAGTCATCTGTGACTGAAAACGCGGTCTGGAGCTATGAGGACCCGATCCCGGACGTGGCCGAAATCAAGGGCCATTTGGCGTTTTATCCGGTCGATTCCGTGAAGGTGGAACAGATTTAGAATAGCCCGCTGAACGTCGAGAGGTGCCAGCGGTCGAATGCTGGCTTTAGGGATGACTTCGGCGGGAGACTAGCTGACTTTGACCAGATTCTGGCATCCGGAAAGCAGACTAT
This sequence comes from Ruegeria sp. HKCCA6837, assembly GCF_013034475.1. Taxonomy (NCBI): domain Bacteria; kingdom Pseudomonadati; phylum Pseudomonadota; class Alphaproteobacteria; order Rhodobacterales; family Roseobacteraceae; genus Ruegeria; species Ruegeria sp. HKCCA6837. The sequence continues at coordinate 164,289 of NZ_WQGD01000006.1, read as the reverse complement.
GTCACGCAAAATCACCCGACGATGCTTTCAGAATCCTTTGTTAGCGCCGAGAAATCTGAACCTGTGCGACAAATCAAACGATCAAGGGCTTTCGCTTCGCGCGACCGGATCGGATTCTTGTTCAGCAGCGCTGCGGCGCGTGATCTCTTGTCGAATTAAGCCTATATGCAGTCGCGCGTCATACGCACCTTGACGGTAAGCAAGCGGCAAGTTGAGATTGGCAATGTTTGCATCCAGCTCTTCGATACTTTTCGCCACCGCGTTTAAATCGCTTTGTGTCCGGGCTTGTGCCAATTCTTCCTCTAGCGCTGCGATCCGCTGATAAAACCGCCACACGCGACGTTTCTGAAACCACACATATCCGGATGGAACGATCCGCAAAAGCGGTGCAAGGAAAAGCAAGGGCAATAGTAATAGAAGAACACGGCCAAACTGAGCAGCAATCCAATAAGGTAAAACGGCATGCAAAAAATTTGGGCCGGTATTTATCAATTCTTCAGCAACTTTGTTTAACGGAGCGGGCGGAGACTCGGTTTTCGGGTATTCCCTTGCACCTTGCAGAATGCCGGGCTGACCATGGATGATCTTTGCAGCAGCAACCAAACGATCTGCAACTGCCGGATGCAGATCAGGGCCGCCAATCATTGACGCTCTCAATGCCAAAATCTTTACGTCTTCTGGGGGTCTTGGCGGGTCAAGAGTGATCGACCCGGCAGGCACGGTCACCGAACTTGCCCCTTCTAGCTTCAGTGCAAGCGCATCGACTAAAGTCATAGGGACGAATTCTATATTGGGGTCAAAAATCGCGTCCATGAGATAAGGCGCATCAAGAGGCGCGACAAACAATGCGGCATCGGCTTTGCCGGTGTAGAGCGCATCGATGGCATCCAAGCCACCTGCATCCACTAGCGTGATGCCGGTATCTTTATGCCCCGCCGCTTCTATCAGGGCGATCGCAGCCGCACGGGTTCCGGACCCCTCTGTTCCTGCTGCAAGTCGGATGCCGTCCCATTCCCCTGCATTGCCGCCAATTGGGCCGGGTTTTCCTTGAAACACCACCATTGGTTCAAGAAAAATGGCACCCAATGATTGCAAGCCGCTTTCCTGAGGAAGATCCAGACCACCTTGAACAAACGCGACGTCGACTTCACCGGAAACAAGTTTTTCGATGTTTTCTACAGAACCTGCGGTCTCAACCAAATCGATTTGAATGTCGTCGCGTGCAAGTTCTGCTTTGTATAGTTGCCCAATCTGCCAATAGCCCCCTCCGTTAACTCCGGCCGCAAGCCTAATGCTACTGGGTGGTTTCAATCCAAGAATCAAAAACGCAATCAACCCAACAAACAGAATGGGAAGAAGAACAAAGATGAGTACGCGCATGAATTCTCACACTCAGATGATCCGAACTGCTCCTTAAACCTCGCTTGTCCGCATTCTCCGCGTCAACGAAAATCAATCTAACTGAGCAGCGAATGACACGTTGGCCCCAAAGCCTGACGGCTATTTGGCTAAATACAAAACAGCACCTGTTGTTGCACTAAAGCCAATTTGCCCGGTGGCTTAATATGAAAAAACTCATCAATCAAAGAAGATGGTACCAGCTTGAACTTAGCCAGGAGGCTTGCAACTGGATCCACCTCACACATCTGTGGAATGCATGTGAGCTGCAGAACGGGCACACTGGCCACCGGATATCGCCGGAGGCTTTCATGTCGATTTCACGTCGCAGTTTTGCAGGGATGATCGGGGCTGGTGCGTTCGCCCCCATTGCAGTGTGGGCGCAAGAGGATCCTGTGCTTGAGGCATTGCGCAGCACGCTAGATGGGCGCCGCACCGCGTTTGAGGCGCAGATGGCTTACCTCAGGGATCGCGGCCAACTGGACGTTGTTCCTGGGTTGTTGACCGCGATGCGCTATGCAGATCGCCGACGGGACGAGATTATCGAGGTGATGGAGGCCCTGACCGGGCAGAGATTTGGGAATGACTGGTTCGAGTGGATGCTGTGGCAAGAACGGAACCCGCAGATTGTCCCCCACCCTTCGCTGATCCCATTCAAACGCGAGGTGCTGCTGCGGATCGATCCGAATTTCGATGTGTTCCTACAGCCAGAATACCTGCAACGCGACCGGATGAAGATCCGGTTGGAAGAAATCGCATGGGGCGGGGTGCATAAGGATGGCATACCATCTTTGGACAACCCTACCCTGATCTCGGCATCGAATGCCGGGTATCTGAAAGGCGACGATCTTGTGTTTGGCGTGGCCATCAACGGGGATGAACGCGCATATCCGTTGCGGATCATGGGCTGGCACGAGATGTTTAACGAAGTGATCGGTGGCGTACCCGTAGCGCTGGCATATTGCACGCTCTGCGGGTCCGGCATTCTTTTTGAAACGCAAGTGGCGGGACGGCGAAAGCCGTTCATTTTCGGTTCGTCAGGGTTCCTCTATCGGTCGAACAAGCTGATGTTTGACCGCGAGACACATTCGCTGTGGAACCAATATACCGGCAAACCTGTTGTGGGTTCCTTGGTAAATAGCGGGATCACATTGAAACAGCGCCCGGTTGTGATCACTACGTGGGACAGCTGGAAGACCTCGCACCCTAAAACGCGCGTCCTTTCGCTGAACACCGGGCATCGGCGCAACTATGGGTCGGGCGTTGTCTATCGAGACTACTTCGCCTCAAGCGAGTTGATGTTCCCGGCTGTGGTGGACCAGTCCAGACATCGGCAAAAGGACTACATTTTTGCCGTCCGTCAGTTCGGGGCAGCGCGGGCCTGGCCGCTGAGTGCGTTCAAGAGCAAACCGGTGATCAACGACGCCATCACCCAAACGCGGCTGGTTCTGATCGGAGATCCAAAGGAACGCAGCGTGCGCGCCTATGAGCGTAAAAGCCATTCTTTCAAAGCAACGCAAAGCGGTTTGCAAGATAGCGCAGGACAAAGCTGGACCGTGACTGAAGACGCGTTGATCGGACCAGATGGCAAGCGCCTGTCTCGTGTTGCAGGCCATATCTCGTACTGGTTTGCATGGGACAACTACCTGGGCGATGCTGCCAGTATTTATGGTGGGTAACGCCTAGGAGTGCTCCTCGGCGGCCGTGGCGGCAAGCGCTCTGTTGTAAGCCTTGAGCGCGTCAACGTGATACAGCGCCCCGACGGGTGTTTCAGTGCCATCGTCTTCCAGAACAATGACTGGAATGCAGGGGATGTCGTCGCGGTCGAAATAAGGCATTGCAGCTTCCAGCGTTGCGCTTGCCTGAACGCACAAGCCTTGTTCAATCAGCCCTTGGGCCTCTTCCTTGGTGATCGAGCGCGGGTCGCCTATGGGGCGCATCACGACCCCGGCGCGTAACATTGCCAAAAGATACGCCTGCGGTCCGGCGGCAAGGTGGACATCACGGCGCTCTAACTGTGTAAGGAAGAAAGACCGGTCCACCAGACGCGAGGCCAATGCCGTGGACATGGACACAGTTACCATAACTGCAAGACCAATCTGCCAGTCCCCGGTCAGTTCAAAGACGATCAAGGTGGTCGAGATCGGCGCGCCCAATACCGCCGCGGCCACGGCCCCCATTCCCGCAAAGGCATAAAGCGTGTGTGTACCAGACACATCCGGCAGCAACCCGGTGGCAATCAGACCAAAAGCCAGCCCGGTCAGCGCCCCAATCATCAACGAAGGTGAGAACACGCCCCCACCCATACGACCACCCATCGTGATCGCGACGGCCACCGTTTTCAGGACGGCGAACAGTATCGCGGTGGTCAGAACCAAATCACCAGTCAGCGCGCGGATCGTGGTTTCGTACCCCACGCCGATGATGTGCGGAAACCAAATCGCCAAAAGACCCAGCATCGCACCAGATACTGCTGGGCGCAGCCAACCGGGAATGGAAAGACGGTTCTGAATATGGCTGCCGATATCCTCGGCAAAAAAGATCGACCGCATCAGCAACAATGCGACAAAGCCGCAGATAAGGCCCAGGATCAGGAAAGCCGGAAGCTCGACATAAAATTGCAGCGACCCCGGCGTATCCAGAGTGAACTCTGTAACATCGCCATATTCCAACCGGTTGATCACAGTCCCCGCGACCGAGGCGATGACGATCGGAGCAAACGCGTGCACGGCGAAATGGCGCAACACAACCTCAAGCGCGAACAAAGCACCGGCGATGGGGGCGTTAAAGCTGGCTGAAACAGCGGCGGCAACGGCACAGCCCAACAGGTCGCGACCCGTGATCCCATCCGCGTGGATGCGATTGCTGACCCACGTGGAAATCACCCCGGCCATATGCACCACCGGACCTTCGCGACCCGTTGATCCGCCCGAGCTGAGCGTGATCAGCGACGCGAAGAACGAGGCGATGCCCGCCTTGACCTCGACCCGTCCGTCGGTGACCGCAGAGCCTTCGATCACATCGGCCACGGACCTTACACGCCCGTCATTGGTGAACCGGTTCAGGATGACACCCACAACCAGACCACCGATGATGGGAATAATCAGAACCATGAACCACGGAAGTTTCTCGGCATGACTGTGCAGCAGCAGAATGTCATCGGTGTCATAGAGGTAAGCCTGCAAAGCCCGGATAGCTTTGCGAAAGCCAAGCGCCATGAACCCTGCCGCGATACCGATGGCCAGTGCGATGAACCAAAACTGGATCTGGCTTGGCCCCCGGCGCAGCATCACCCGCCACGCATCCTTGATCGCGGCCAGAGCCTGATTGAACTGGTTGCGCAGAACGGTGCGGGTCGATTGGGTCATTGGCCCTCGGGGATCATCTCTTAACCCTTAGTAAGCCACGGAGCGTCCATATAAAAGTGAGATAGCGACAGTGTGAGCACCGTTTCGCGCCATAGGCGTGTTAAGCCTGCAGCAAAGCCCGGGCAGCGGCGCGGGCTTCCTCGGTGATTGTATCGCCTGCCACCATGCGCGCGATCTCATCCACTCGGTCCGGTTCGGCCAAGGGAATAACAGTGGATAGTGTTTGTCCCTCTGTCACCTGTTTCTGCACGCGCCAATGATGCGCGGCACGGGCGGCGACCTGGGGGGAATGGGTGACAACCAGCACCTGTCCGCCCTGCGCCAAGGACGCCAGCCTGCGCCCGACCGCATCGGCTGTGGCGCCGCCAACGCCCCTGTCAATCTCGTCAAAGATCATCGTGCGCGCGCTGTCATCGCCAGTTAGACAAACCTTGAGCGCCAGCAAAAAGCGGCTGAGTTCACCGCCCGATGCAATCTTGTTCAAAGGACCGGCCGGAGCGCCGGGATTGGTCGCCACAGTGAACGCCACTGCGTCAGCGCCTTCGGGGCCCGGCTCTGCCAAAGTGAGTTCGGTTTGGAATACGGCGCGTTCCATCTTGAGCGGGGCCAGTTCAGTCATGACGGCAGCATCCAGCCGCCCAGCAGCCGCCTTGCGGGCTGCGCTCAGCTCGGCAGCGGCGGTGTCATAAGCGTCCTGCGCCGCGTTCAAGGCTGCACGTTTGTCCGCCAGATCGGCGTCACCCGCCTCCAGCCGATTCAACCGGTCGCGCAAAGTGTCGGCAAATGTTCCCAGATCATCCGGCGAAACATCATGCTTTCGCGCCTGTGCGCGGATGGCAAACAGGCGTTCCTCAGCCCGCTCCAGTTCCGCCGGGTTGAAATCCAGCGCCTGAAGGCAGGCATTCACGCCATCCTGCGCCTCGCCCAGTTCAATCATTGCCCGCCCCAGTGCCGCAATCGGATTCTCCAATTGACCGCCCGCGTTGTCGGAAACGCCCTCCAGCCAGCGGATAGCGTCGGACATCGCCCCTTCGGCCCCATCGCTGGACAGCAATTCAAAGGCGCGGGCGACATCATCACGGATACGCTCGGCCCCTTGCATCATCCGTCGACGGGCATCCAGTTCGGCGTCCTCGCCCGGTTGCGGATCAAGCTGGTCCAATTCGGCCACGGCATGGCGCAGGAATTCTTCTTCGCTGCGGACAGCGGCCAGTGCGGCCTCGGTTTCGGCTAGTGCCTTGCGTGTGCGTGACATCTCGGTCCAGGCCGCACGCACTCTGGCCAAGTGATCCGAAACACCGGCGAAGTCGTCCAGCATCGCCCGATGGCCACGGGGATTCAGCAACCCACGATCGTCATGCTGGCCGTGCAATTCGATCAAAGTTTCAGACAGCGCACGCAACACGTCGCCCGAGCAGCGTCGGTCATTGACCCAAGCTGTCTTGCGCCCTTCAGCACTGTTTACCCGGCGCAAGATCAGTTCTTCGCCACCCGGCAAACCAGCTTCGGCCAGAATCGCATGAGCGGGATGGTCGGCGGATAGTTCAAACTCGGCGACGACCTCGCCCTGTGCTGCACCCTGCCGCACCAATTCGGCCCGTCCGCGCCAGCCCAACACGAAACCCAACGAGTCCAGAAGGATCGACTTGCCCGCCCCGGTTTCCCCCGTCAATGCATTCAGGCCCGGCTGGAATGTCAGTTCCAACCGGTCAATGATCAGCATGTCGCGGATATCCAGGGCGCGCAGCATCGGGTCTTTACCATCCCACGCCAGAAGCCATGGCGATTACAACCACTCACCCTTGATGGTCTGACGATAGATCGTGCTGAGCCAGTTGTTACCACGGCTCTTGAGATCGAGACCGCGAGACGTCAGCAGCTTATATGCGTCGTCATACCATTCCGAAGACTGGTAGTTGTATCCAAGAATGGCACCAGCCGTCTGCGCTTCGTCCAACAGACCAAGGGACAGGTAGGCTTCGACTAGACGATAGAGTGCTTCGGCAGTGTGAGAGGTGGTCTGGAAATCTTCAACGACCACACGGAATCGGTTGATTGCCGCGATGTAATGATCCTGACGCAGGTAATAGCGCCCGATCTCCATTTCTTTGCCTGCCAGATGGTCGAAGGCAAGGTCAAACTTCAGAACGGCCGATGTGGCGTATTCGCTGTCAGGATAAACCTCGATCACAGTGCGCAATGATTGCAGCGCCTGGAACGTCAAACCCTGATCGCGGCCAACCTCATCGATTTGGTCATAATAGCTGAGCGCCAGCAGGTATTGCGCGTAGGCTGCATCTTCATCCGTGGGGTAGAAGTCGATATATCGCTGCGCAGCGGCCCGGCTTTCTTCATAGTTCTTATCCGTATGGAAGGAAAACGCCTGCATGATCAGCGCGCGTTTGGCCCAATCGGAATAAGGATACAGGCGTTCGACTTCCGAGAAATACCACGCGGCATCGTCCGAGCGATTCTGCGACAGTTCATATTCACCACGGGTGTAGATCTGTTCCGGCGTGAACCCTTCAAGGTTCTGGCTCCGGTCAGCGCCCCTGTTGCCGAAAAGGCCGCCCCCATTACCACACGCCGCCAAAACTGCTGTCAGAAGAATCGCGCCTGCGAATCTGACTGCCGCTTTGCTGCCAACCATACCGCCCATCCTTGTCGTCTTACTTAATGGGGATCGCCCCGAATTGAGCCATGGTCTAGCACAGAAAATTCCGGTGCAAAACGCCTTATGCAACATCTGGCGCAAATGTCGTCAGAGTTGATCAGCCTAGGCGACTTCGGGAATTTCGTTTACGATCAACCCCTGCCCTGGCAAACGCGCGGCTTGTTGCGGTGTACACAGCACCGGACGCACCGCACCCGGCGTTTCGAACAGGTTGCGCAGCAAGGTGTTGGTCAAAGAATGGCCTGACTTGTTACCAGTGAAGTGGCCCAGAATCGGACCACCTGCCAGATAGAGATCGCCCAGAGCATCCAGCATCTTGTGACGCACAGCTTCGTCGGCGCGGCGGAAACCACCCGGGGTCAGAACTTCGTTCCCCTGAACGACAACAGCGTTGTCCAGCGTACCGCCCAAGGCCAGCCCGTTGGCGCGCATGGCTTCAACATCGGTTCGACGGCAGAATGTACGGCAATCGCTGAGTTCGCGTGCAAAAGAACCGTTGCGCATATCCAGCGTTTTAGTCTGGCTGCCGATAGCGGTGTCTTCAAAATCGATGTGGAAATCGATGATCAATCCGTCGGCGGGAACGATACTGGCATCCGCGCCTTCGCGCGACGCGGTCACGGGCTTTAGAACCTCATAGGCCAGAACCGGGCTGGCTTGACGGCGCACGCCTTTTGCCATGATCCCGCGCACGAAGTCGATCGAAGACCCGTCCATGATCGGCACTTCGGGACCGTCAATCTCGATCAACGCGTTATGAACACCACATCCGGCCAATGCGGCCATGATATGTTCGATAGTCGAGACTGATACGCCTGAGTCATTCACAAGGCGAGTGCAGAGCGGGGAACGCTCGACTGCATGGTAGATTGCAGGGATCATTGCATCGCCCAGATGAATATCCGTCCGCTTGAACCAAATTCCATGCCCCGCCGCAGCGGGTTTGAGAACCATGGTTGCAGGTTGGCCGCCATGCAGTCCAACGCCTTTGAACGTGACCGGAGATTTGAGCGTATGTTGCAAAATGGACCTCGGTGAGCAGTGTCCAGCCTGCGAGGGCTGTGTTGGACACTCAGTTAAGGAAGCCTGCGTCAAGGCTCAACTCACTCTTTGCAACCGAATGAAACATGTATGTAACAGATCGGCAAAACCCTGCTTACATATTCGTAAACCACCATTTTTAAAAGATAAAGGGCCGCTAAGAAGCGGCCCGGTGAGTGGATTTTGTTACCGCGATCAGTTGGCTTGACGGCGTAGGAAGGCAGGAATTTCAATGCGATCCTGTTCCGGGTCGGCCTCATCATGGGCCGGTGCGGTGGCTTCGGACTGACGCATAACGGGCTGCTGACGCGCTGCTTGCGCCGGTGTATCCGAGGCATGGCCAGTCATTCGGTCGATCAGGCGATTGAAGCCAAAACGCGAGCGTTCTTCAGTTTCAGGCTGCGAAACAGCCTCGGGCTGACGCGGTGCAGCCGGACGCTGCGGTGCGGATGGAACCTTTTGTACAGCCGCCTGTAGACGCTGCAGCGCCTCGGGCGACGGAGTACCAGCGGCATGGCCACGCGGGACGACAAAGCTTTCGGGCGCGGGTTCGACATGTTCGGGCTGCGGCTCGAACTCAGCGACGCGCGGCTGGTAGGCTGGCGGCGGCAGATCATCCTCTTCCCGCTCGTCTCGCGGCTGGAACTGCGGTTGCGCAGGCTCTTCCGCTGCCTCAAACAGCGAAGGTTCACGAGGCTCTTCCATCTGAGGCGCAGCTTCTACCATTTCGGCCGCAACAGGTGCGTCTTCCTGAATGTGCTCTTCCGCCGAAACGGTGCGTGTCAGCGGCTCGGACATTGACCGACGCGCAACAGGTACATCCACGGATTTTTCGCTGGCGTCGATGCCGGTCGCAACGACCGATACACGCATGCCGCCTTCCATGGCTGTATCCAGCGTCGATCCGACGATGATGTTTGCTTCGGGGTCCACTTCTTCGCGAATGCGGTTGGCCGCTTCGTCCAGTTCGAACAGGGTCAGGTCGTGGCTGCCGGTGATGTTGATCAGCACGCCCTTTGCACCTTTGAGGCTGATCTCGTCCAGCAGCGGGTTGGCAATGGCTTTTTCTGCCGCTTGAACCGCACGATCTTCGCCGGTTGCCTCGCCGGTTCCCATCATCGCCTTGCCCATTTCGTCCATCACGGCACGAACATCGGCAAAATCGAGGTTGATTAGGCCCGGACGAACCATCAGGTCCGTCACGCCCTTAACACCTTGATACAGTACGTCGTCTGCCATCGAGAAAGCCTCGGTAAAGGTGGTTTTCTCATTGGCCAGGCGAAACAGGTTCTGGTTGGGGATAATGATCAGCGTGTCGACAACCTGCTGCAGCGCTTCAACACCGTCTTCGGCCTGACGCATCCGCTTCGCCCCTTCGAACTGGAAGGGTTTGGTGACAACACCCACCGTCAGCACGCCCAGCTCTCGGGCGGCTTGTGCGATGATCGGTGCGGCGCCGGTGCCAGTGCCCCCGCCCATGCCGGCGGTGATAAAGCACATATGCGCGCCCGCCAGATGATCGACGATTTGTTCGATGCTTTCTTCGGCGGCTGCGGCCCCTACAGTCGGTCGAGCCCCTGCCCCCAGACCTTCGGTGACCTTTACGCCCAATTGTACGCGTGCCGACGATTGGCTTTGCTGCAGCGCTTGCGCGTCGGTGTTGGCTACCACAAAGTCGACACCGTCCAGCTGTTTCTCAATCATGTTATTTACGGCGTTCCCGCCTGCGCCGCCAACGCCAAATACTGTAATCCGAGGCTTCAGTTCGTCGTGCCCGGGCATCGAAAGATTCAATGTCATGCTCTGTCCGCCTGTATTTATGTCCCGCCAAAGCGGTGTTTTTCTTACCTATCCTTTGTCGATTCTAGCCGGATGATGCGAAAAGGTCACGTCAAAAATCGCGTTTTGCCACAAAATATGGAGGAAATAAGGCATCAACCGGCGGCATTTCGCAGGCTGTGCCAGATATAGCGAAAACGTTGGCGACCATCACAAGACACCCAGCAGGCCGCGAAGGTTTATTCCCCCTTCACGCTCTGACTAGCCGTCAATTACACTGCGGAAAACTGCTCAGGTCCTGCCGCGAGACCTCTGACGGGCCCTGTGGATATCTTGAGGGATAAATCAGCGCACCGCAACCGGATTTTTCAACTGGTCGGGGCATTTGGACAGTTCAGGCTGCTTTCCGTGATGCTGCCCACCTCTTGGATTTCTCCGTCAGCGAACGAGGCGAGCCTGACCATCAGGCGACCTTCGTGCAAAAAGGGCCACCAACACACAGGAATCCCATCCGGGTCGTTGTCATAGAGAAAACAGATTTGACCGTGTGGCGTGGTAATCTGTCCATAGACACAGCCCTGCCCTTCTTCACGCCAGACCGAGACGCGGCGGTTCAGAAATTGCTCGGTCCCGACAAGATCACCGCTGCGAATCTCGTAGAATGTAAGCGTCTTGCCGACTGCAGCGTCCAGAAACGCGTCCGGTGTGATGATGCTTTGGGCCATGACCCCACCGGGCAGCAGGGCAGCGCACAGCGCGGCCCTTCGCAAGTGCTTACCAGTTGTCACGGAACCACCGCACTGCGCGTTTGAACGGGCGCGCGGCATAGGTGTCGACAGGGATCTCGAAATCCCACCACTCATCCTGAGGATGGGCCGCAAACAGGCTGAGACCCACAGCAGAAGAGAAAGCAGGGCCTGTCGCTGATTGCGGCAAGCCATGCACACGCAAAGGCCGTCCCAGGCGCACGCGCTGCCCAAGAATGCGGGTGGCAAGCCCGTCCAGCCCCATGATCTGGCTACCGCCCCCGGTCAGAACAATCTGTTGGCTTGGCATATGATCGAACCCGGCGGCGTCTAGACGAACGCGGACCTCTTCCAGAATCTCTTCGACGCGCGGGCGCATGATACCGATCAGTTCGGCCCGGCTGACAGTGCGACGGTCATGTTCCCAGTCGCCCGTATCGCCACCGATATCAATCATATCACGGTCATCGGCCCCGGTTGCATGCACGCCCCCATTAAAGGTCTTGATCCGTTCAGCCACGGCTGCTGGAACGCCCAGACCCATCGAGATATCGCTGGTTACATGATCTCCACCCATACCGACGCAATCCGCGTAGATCATGTGCTTCTTCATGAAGATCGACACGCTGGTTGTACCACCGCCCATGTCGATACAAGCCGCGCCCAGTTCCTGCTCATCCTCAACCAATGCCGAGATGCCCGAGACATAGGCTGAGTTGGCAATACCCGCCAGCTCCAAATCACAGCGCTTGATACAACGCACAATGTTCTGGATCGCCATCGCGTCGACGGTCAGCATATGCATATCGACCGCAAGGCTCTGGCCCAGTTGCCCACGCGGATCAATCAGGCCCGAACGGTTGTCCAGCGCAAAGTTCACCGGTTGCGCGTGCAGCACCTCGCGCCCCTCGCCGTAATCGGGCACGTCACAGGCATTCAAAACGCGGCCGACCTCGGCTTCGGTCACAAGCTGACCGTCAAGGTCTACCTGCGCGTCCAACCCGTAAGACCGTGGGTTGGCCCCCGAGAAACACGCAATGACGTGATCGACACGAATATCCGCCATCTTCTGCGCTGCCTGCAGTGCGGTACGGATGGCGCGTTCAGTTTCCTGCATGGCGGTGACTTCACCGAATTGCACACCGCGAGAGCGCGTGGTCGCCGCGCCAATGACGCGGAACCCGGTTTGACCGGCCATCGAGCCGATAGTGTTGTCTTCACTCAGCCGACCCGTGCCATCAAAACGCAAAACAAGGCAAGCAATCTTGGAGCTGCCTACATCCAGAATTGCGATGACACCGCGTTGCAATGCCTGCCGCCGCATCTGACGCATGGCGCGTTGGGACTGATAAAGATCGGTCATCATGGTCGTTACTGCCCGTTACTCACGTTCACTTTTGTATTCCACCAGTCTTCGCTGGCGGCTTTGCTCATTCGTATGGTCGGACGCTGGCCAAGGCGCATATCGACCACGGCCACGTCGCGCTCCAGAAGGTCCTGCACTTCGTTGACAGCCAGCACGCGTTCCAGCGCACGCACCGGCCGGTCGGTCGGCAGCATGATGCGCTGGCCGCGGTCCAGAACCAGATCCCAGCGCCGCTCGCCCACGCGCACAAGCCCGCGCACGCGATTGCCCAGACTGCGCGAGGTTTGGAAAAGCTCAAGCGCTTCCGCCACATGGACATCAGCGCCCTTGCCCGCGATCAGCGGAAGACCGATATGGTCCTTGCGCGATGGCGTTTCCTTGACATGAGCGCCGGTCTCATCAAGCAGCTCCAGCCCATCACGGGTGCGCCAAACGATCACGGGTTGTCGTTCGACCACATCCACCTGCAAAATGCCGCCCGGTCGGATACGCACGGTTGCGGATTTCACCGGGTCCAATCCGGTAATCGTGTCGCGCATGTGTTCGACATCCAGATCCCAGGAACTGATCGGGAAATCCAAAGGTACGACCTCGCGAATATCCTCGGACAAACTGGTGCCTGCTCCATCAATGGCCATCAGGTTGACCATGAACTCGGGGCGTTCCTGAATAGAAGTTCGAATGTCAGCGACAAAGGCAGTGACAGCCTCGCGCCGATCTTCCGAGGCGAAGTAAAGCCCAACAGCTGCTGCCGCGGCGCAGATTGGCAGACCTACCTTGACGCCCATGCGAATGCCCGGCGTAAGCATCCAGCGCTGAAGTCGGTAGCTCAGGCGCGACGGTGCAGGATCGCTGCGGCGCGCGGTGCGGGAAAACACCCGCGCCCCACGCAGCCGCAAAAGCGGCTCTGCTTCATGTGTTTCGGTGTCAGCCGATGCGAAATCAGCATCAGGCCCCGCAAGGGGTTTACTGCGATGGATTTCCAGCGAACGGCTGGCGGTCAACGGTCGCATGAGGCGTCCTCCACCATCCAGGCACAAAGCTGGCCGAATGTCATGCCTAGATGGGCGGCCTGTTCGGGGGCCAGCGAGGTTGGCGTCATGCCAGGCTGGGTGTTGGTTTCCAACAGAAACAGCCCGTCCGGTCCCTTGCTATCATCCCAGCGAAAATCCGTACGGCTGACGCCCTTGCAACCCAAAACATCATGCGCGCGCAGAGCGTGATCCATGCAGCGGTCAAAGATGTCCTGCGGGATGTCAGCAGGTAGCACGTGCCACGATCCGCCCGGCTTGTACTTGGCGTCATAGTCGTACCAGCCATCGTCGGTCATGATCTCGGTCACGGTCAGGGCGCGGTCGCCCATCACCGTTACCGTCAACTCGCGCCCTGGCACATATTTCTCGATCATCACATGGTCGGGCATCGCCTCGTCCAGCTGCGGCGGACCATTGGCGTCTTCATGGACGATATAGATACCAACACTGGAGCCTTCGTTGTTGGGCTTGGCAACGTAAGGCGGCTCCATCACGTGAACCTCAATCACCTCGACCTTGGGTGCGATCACGCTGGGCACAACAGGCAGGCCTTCGGACTGGTAAATCTCTTTGCTGCGTTGTTTGTCCATCGCAAGGGCCGAGGCCAGAACGCCGGAATGCGTGTACGGAATCCGCATCCATTCCAGCAGGCCCTGCACACAGCCATCTTCACCCCAGCGGCCATGCAGGGCGTTGAAAACCACATCCGGCTTAATGTCCAGAAGGCGCGCATAAAGGTCGGGACCTGCGTCCAGTTCGACCACTTCAAAGCCTTCTCCCACAAGGGCGGCTGCGCATTCGCGCCCAGAGCTGAGAGACACCTCGCGTTCCGCCGAGGGTCCACCCATCAATACCGCCACTTTGAGGTTTGTCCTGCTCGACATACCCAACGTGCGCCTCAATGTCCCCGGACCTTATGTGGTGGTCCGTACTGCGTTTATGCCTTTGATCCGTCGCCTGAATTAGCCTGTTATTGGTCTGACGGTAGGGGCTTTATTCTTTCAGCGGATCACCGACCCGCATGATTTCCCACTCTAGCGTGATGCCGCTTGTTTCGTAAACCTTTTTTCGCACCTCTTCGCCCAACCCTTCAAGGTCAGCAGCGGTGGCCGCACCGGTATTGATCAGGAAATTCGAGTGTTTTGTGCTCATCTGAGCACCGCCCAGCGTCGCGCCACGCATTCCGGCGTCATCAATCACTTTCCACGCCTTGAGGTCATGCACATCATCCGCCTGCCCTGTTGAAGAAAACCCTGCCGGGTTGCGGAAAGTTGACCCGGCGCTGCGATCTTTGGTCGGCTGGGTTTCATCGCGCTTCTTAAGCTGTGCTTCCATGCGGGCGTGAAGCTCTGCGGGGTCGCCAGAAGGCCCTTGGAACGTCGCCGAAACCAGAACTGCGCCTTCGGGCAAATCGGACTGACGATAGCGAAAGTTCAGATCTTCGGGTGTCAGGTGCTGCACCTGGCCTTGCCGCGTGACGATTGTGGCTTTGCGCAAAACATCCGCCGTATAACTGCCATAGCACCCTGCGTTCATCCGCACAGCCCCGCCGATTGAACCAGGAATGGTCCGCAAAAACGTCAGGTCAACCCCAGCATCCGCCGCCTTTCGTGCCACATGAGCATCCAGCGCTGCAGCCCCGGCGGTCACAGTGGTGCCGGCGACTTCGATACCGTTGAACCCTCGCCCCAAACGGATCACCACCGCGCGTAAGCCACCATCCCGCACGATCAAGTTCGAACCCACTCCCATTGGGAAGACTGGCACATCTGACGGAAGATCGCGCAAAAACGCTTGCAGGTCTTCGAGGTCGGCGGGTTGAAACAGGTAGTCCGCCGGACCGCCGACACGCAGCCAGGTCAGGTCGTTCAGCGGGCGTGCCGGGGTCAGACGGCCCCGAACTTCGGGCAGACCACTCATGCGTTCGACTTTGCCGCCAGCCCACGCCCGCCGACACCCCCTACGATAACAGCAAGAAGGAAGGGAAGGACCGAGCCGGTCAGCCAGATGAACGGGCCGAATGCCTGTTCTTCTTCACCTGTTCCGACGCCTGCCAACATCACGATCAGGACCAACGCAACAGTCGAAGTCAGACCGATGAGCCAGAGCAACCCTTTCATCCCAATCCAGAGCCCGGCAACGAATCCGGCAACCGCGCCCAGGACCAGCGAGATAAGCGGTAAGTAGGCAAAAGTGGCGATGTCGACCATGGGGCCTCCTGAAAATGGCCGTTACTTGTTGGCCGCCTTCATGCCCTGCATTTTCGCCTTTGTCCAACGGGTGAGGTAAATCACCGGCCAGCGCAGCATCGACATGCCCGCAACAAGAACAAGCAACCCGATCCAGGGGCCGTTTTCATATGTGACAAAACCCAAAATGGGGATGCCCACTGCGATCAGACAATAGGCGCGGGTCCAATGGTTGTCCTTGCTGGGCAGCATTGCCAGAATATTGGCGGTAAGCCCCCAGAGGGCCGCGAGGGCAAGAGAAAGACTCATTCCATCACCTCACCACGCACCCATTTGCGCCAGTAATACCGGATCGGATTACGAAACATTGAAGCGAACCCACCCAATGCCAAAACCGACCAAACCCAACCATGAACATAGCCCAACCATATCATCAAACCCGGCGCACAGATCAGCAAAAGGATCCCCGGCGGAAATTGCAGGCGCATCGGCAGCATCGCCACAACGGTGGCGCAGATCACCCATAAGGCAGCCATGATCACGGAATAATCCATTTCCCCCTCCGAGGGCAGGCGATAGCAGCAAGTGCGTCAACACACCTTATGGTTGCGCATTAACGCGCTGAGATGTCAAACAGCTTGTTTCCTCTGCAACCGCTCTGGAAGCCCGTTGGCCCAGGCACTGATTGTCCCTGCCCCAAGGCAGACGACCATGTCACCGGGGCGGGCCTGCTCGCGCACCAGACGTTCTAAATCGTTTTCGTCAAAAAGCGCGCGGGCATGGCGGTGGCCGTGGCGGATCAGCCCCTGCACCAGATCATCGCGGCTGGCCCCTTCAATCGGATCTTCACCGGCGGCAAAAACCTCGGCGATGGCCACGACATCCGCATCGTTGAAGCAGGTGCAAAAATCGTCAAACAGGTTGGACAGACGTGAGTAACGGTGAGGTTGATGGACAGCGATAACGCGGCCTTCGGTCGCTTGGCGCGCAGCCTTGAGGACAGCAGCGATTTCGACCGGGTGATGGCCGTAATCGTCGATTATGGTGACACCGTCGACTTCTCCGACCTTGGTGAAGCGGCGGTTGACGCCGCCAAAATTGGCAAGCGCGTCGCGGATCTCAGTCGCTTTCATACCCAGATGGCGGGCAACAGCCACAGCGGACAATGCGTTCGAGACGTTATGGTCGCCAGGCATCGGCAGGGTGCAACCTTCGATCACTTTGTCTTCGTATTGCAGGTGAATGTCGAAATGCGCAACGCCGCCTTTGTAGGTCAGATTCTCGGCCCGCACGTCTGCCTGAGCATTGAAGCCATAGGTGCGCACACGGCGATCCGTGATGCGCCCGACCAAAGCCTGCACCTCGGCATGATCCGTGCAGCAAACGGCCAGACCATAGAAAGGCAGGTTCGAGACGAATTCGTGGAACCCATCACGCAATTTGTCGAAATCCCCCCAATGCTCCATATGCTCGGGGTCGATATTGGTGACAATCGCAATAGTCGCAGGCAGACGATTGAACGAACCATCGGATTCATCCGCCTCAACCACCATCCATTCGCCCTGCCCCATGCGCGCATTCGAACCATAGGCGTGGATGATGCCGCCATTGATCACGGTCGGGTCGAAGTCACCCGCCACCATTAGCTCAGCCATCATCGTGGTCGTGGTGGTCTTGCCATGTGTGCCCGCAATTGCGATGTTCGAGCGCAGGCGCATCAACTCGGCCAGCATGTCAGCACGCCGGACAACGGGCAGCCCTTGTGCGCGTGCCTCATCCAATTCCGGATTGCCGGGTTTGATTGCAGTCGAAACAACCACAACCGCAGCGTTTTCAAGGTTTTCAGCCCGCTGCCCGACAAAGATTTCCGCCCCCAAACCCGCCAGCCGATCAGTGATCTTCGATGCCTTCAGGTCCGAGCCCTGCACCCGATACCCCAGGTTCAAAAGCACCTCGGCGATCCCGGACATCCCAATCCCTCCGATCCCGACAAAGTGGATCGGTCCTACGTCTTGCGGCAGTTTGGTTGCAGGATTCATGCGGTCTCCTTCTGCGCCAGTTGTTCGACAAGGTGCACCAGACGCTCGGTCGCGTCGGGGGCACCGGTCGAAAGGGCGGCATGGGCCATTTTCTGTGCGGCTTCGGGGTTGGTCAGAACCGTGGTGATTTGCTGCGTCAAGGCGCGAACGTCAAGCGCATTTTCAGGGATCATGATCGCACCGCCCGCCTGCACCAATCCACGCGCATTGGCGGTTTGGTGGTCTCCGGCAGCGGCGGCAAACGGGACCAGGATCGAGGGTCGCCCAATAACCGAGATATCGGCCACGCTGGATGCACCCGAACGCGAAATGACCAATTGGGCGTCCGACATGCGACGGGGCACGTCTGCAAAAAAGGTCTGAACTTCGGCGCGGATGCCATGATCATTGTAGAACGCTGTCACACGCGCGCTGTCCTCATCCCGGGCCTGATGTGAAACGCGGATGTGGTTACGGATGTTTTCAGGCAAGGCGGCAAGGGCCTCGGGCACCACATCGCTCAGGATACGCGCGCCTTGTGAGCCGCCCATGACCAAAATCGACATCGGATAATCGCCGGGTGGAATGTATCCCGCGGCGGCGCGGTCCAGAACGGCGGCGCGTACCGGATTGCCGGTGTGGACGCCCTGTGCGCCCTGGGGCAGATCGGTTGGCCAGACACCGCATGCAACCTGTGCAACGCGAGTGGCAAACAGCTTGTTCACACGGCCCAACACACCGTTCTGTTCATGGATCATGCGCGGGATTTTCAGCAGCGTTGCCGCGCCCAGCGCCGGGATCGACGGATAGCCACCGAACCCGACAACCACGTCGGGCTTATTGCGCATCATCTGAAACGCCATGCTGGTCACGCCGCCCACGATCTTGGGGCCGACCAGCGCCTTGGCTGCTAAACCGCCGCGCGCAAAGGTGGCCGAGGACACCTCGGTAATCTCGGTCGCATCCGGGAAGGCGCCGGTGTAGCGCGCGCCGCGCGGATCGGTAGACAGGCGCACGCGCCAGCCTTTGTGCAGCAATGCCTCGGCCAGGGCCTGAGCGGGGAACATGTGGCCCCCGGTTCCGCCAGCCGCAATCAACAGGTAAGGGTTCCCCATTATCCTCGTCCGCGCAGAATATCGCCAAGCTCGCCCTGTGGACGGGTTCGGGTAAAGGCCAGCAACATGCCGATGGCAATACCGCCCGCGATCAGGGACGACCCGCCATAGCTGACGAAAGGCAACGTCATGCCCTTGGCGGGCAACAGGCGCACGGCGACGCCCATGTTGATCATCGCCTGAACGCCAAACATGCAGGCCAATCCGGTGCCTGCCAGACGAATGAACATGTCCCGTTCACGCATTAGCCGCAGCAGCGACCGCACGACAATCAGCGCATAGAGCGCGATGATAATCAGCACCAGGATCAAGCCGTATTCCTCAGCCGCGACAGCAATGATGAAATCGGTATGGGCGTCGGGCAGCGACCATTTCACCTGCCCTTCCCCTACGCCGACGCCGAACAACCCGCCTTCTCGGATGGCATTGGTGGCATAACCCAGTTGGGTGGTCGGATCGACCTCTTGGTTCAGGAAGCCATCGATGCGGCGGGCAAAGTGCTCGGAGTTTGAATAGGCAAACATACCTGCCAACACCACCGCGCCAGCCATTCCGACCAGTAAAAGCATCGGGGCACCGGCCACGAAATACATCACGCCCCAACCGAACAGGATCAGGCAGGCCTGGCCGAAATCGGGCTGCATCACCAGCATCCCGACAATCGCCATGCACAACGCGAAGGACCAGATCCGTCCCGGAGGGCCATTGATCTCTTGCGACGCAGCCAGCAACCATGCGGCCACGACGATAAAGCCGGGTTTCAAAAATTCAGAGGGTTGCAGCGAGGCAAAGCCCAGCGAATACCAGCGCACCGCGCCTTTGCCAAAATCGGTTCCGAAGACCGGCAGAAAAACCAGCGCCACAAATGACACCAAAAACCCAAGAACGGCCAGACGCCGCATCAAGGTCGGTGACATCATCGATGTCAGCAGCATCGCAATCAGCGCCAATCCGCCGAAGATGGCCTGACGTTCGACATAATGGAAAGGATCGAACCCGTTGCGTCCGGCCAGCGGCGGCGATGAGGCCAAGCCCAGCAGCAACCCAATGGTAAAAAGGATCAGAACGCAGGACATCGTCCAGCGATCAATTGTACGCCACCACTTTGGTAAAATCGGTTCTCCGCGCTGGTCCTGGACCGCGCCATACACCATCTCAGTCATGAGATACCGCCACTCTCTGCCTCGTTCACGTCCCGTTTTCGGGATCTGGTTAGGAGTCTACAGGGATTTTGGCGTTTGGGCTAGTAGGATGAAGGGCAGCTTTGAAAATCTGTGCAGCAAATAATGGTTCCGTGGTCCTGGGCTGCGCCTAATCGTGAAATAGAGGACCAGAAGGAACACGATTTGATGAGCTGTTTGCACGTACAGGCAAGAGTGGAAAGACGATGGAGCTTAAGAATAATTTAGCGATTGATTGTTCCGCCACTTGCTATCCTATCCAAACAACGCCATCCCCCGCCCATGACCTTCGATACGATCATCCTTGGGGCCGGTGCGGCCGGTATGATGTGCGCAGCCCATTGCGGCGGGCGCGTATTGGTGATCGATCACGCCAAGGCACCGGGCGAAAAGATCCGCATTTCGGGCGGCGGGCGCTGCAACTTCACCAACATGTGTGCAGGACCGGGTAACTTTCTGTCGCAGAACCCTCATTTCTGCAAATCCGCACTGGCGCGCTATACCCAGTGGGATTTCATCGATTTGGTCGGTCGGCACGGCATCGCGTGGCACGAGAAAACACTGGGTCAGCTGTTTTGTGATGGGTCATCAAAACAGATCATACAGATGCTGCTGGACGAGATGCGCGATGCAGGAGCAGAGCTGTGGGTGCAAACGTCTCTGCGCGATCTGAGTAAGACCGAAAGCGGGTTTGCACTGGAGGTCGAACGCGACGGGCAGCGTCAGCACCTGACCTGCGCCAATCTGGTGCTGGCCACCGGCGGCAAGTCGATCCCGAAAATGGGCGCGACCGGGTTGGCCTATGACATCGCCGGGCAATTCGGCTTGCGCGTGACCGACACGCGCGCCGCGCTGGTACCGTTCACCTTCTCGGATGGTCGATTCAAAGACTTGTCCGGTGTTTCCCTGCCCGCTCGGCTGTCGAACGACCGCACCAGCTTTGACGAGGCGCTGCTGTTCACGCATCGCGGGCTTAGCGGGCCGTCGGTGTTGCAGTTGTCATCCTACTGGTCCGAGGGTGAGGCGATCCGGGTAAACCTTATCCCCGATTTGCCGCTGTTCGATCTGTTGCGGACACAGCGTCAGAGCGGTGGGCGAAAGGCTTTGACAACCGAACTGGCGCGCCATCTGCCGGCCCGGTTGGTAGACTATCTGAGCAAGGTCATTCCCATGTCCGGGAACCTTGCGGATCAGTCAGATGCGAAACTTTCTGAGCTGACCACAGCCTTATCCGAGTGGTTGCTGGTGCCATCGGGAACCGAAGGGTATCGCACGGCCGAAGTCACGCTGGGCGGGATCGACACCGACGATTTGTCTTCTAAAACCATGGAGGCCAAGGATGTCCCTGGCCTCTATGCGATTGGCGAAGCGGTGGATGTCACCGGCTGGCTGGGCGGCTACAATTTCCAGTGGGCATGGTCATCGGGACATGCCGCCGGTGTTGCCATCGCCGCCAAGCATTAACCTACGACGTTATAGCCGCGTCCACGCATACAGTTGCGCACGATCACTTCCTGATTCTGAGTGTTGTTGATCGCGCTTGCACCAGCACCGATCAACGCACCGGCTGCCGCGGCACGGCCCAGATCACTGGCGCTGTTGTCGATGATCGCAGTGGTTGCCGCAGCACCGGCCGCGCCGATGGCAGCGGCGCCCGCAGTGTTGCTATCGAGCGTCGGCTGAGATCGCGCCAGCGCCTGACAATTGGCCAGATCAGACTGATAATTAGGCCCTACCGCCCCGTCGATAATCGGGACATAGTTCGCCCCGCTATTGGCGCAGGCTCCGGCCAGCGCAACGACAGGAAGGGCGAAGAATATTTTGCGTGCAGACATATCCGCTACCTCTTTGTGAACTGAAGGTGACGCAACCTTACTTCCCACAAAGTGTCAATCTGATTGAGAAAAGTCCAGATCAACCGGCAGAGCGTCGCCTCACGTCAGCCGCTTACGCACTTGTTCGGTAAAGTCATCGCCGCGTTGCTCGAAATTGTCATATTGATCGAAACTGGCAGCCGCCGGTGCCAACAACACCGTGTCACCCTCTTCCGCGTCTTCGATAGCTTGCGCTACGGCGGCCTCCATCGTGGTACAAACCAGGGCGTCCGCTTCCAGTTGCATCGCAAAACCAGCCGCTTCGCGACCGATCACATAAGCTTTGCGCACCTGATCCGCTGCCGTGTTCAGAGCTGCGATACCGCCCTCTTTCTCAAGTCCACCGCAAATCCAGCGGATATTCTTGAACGCGCTCAACGCCTTCAAGGCACTGTCGACATTGGTCGCCTTCGAATCGTTGACGTAAGTAACCCCCCCCGCTTCGGCAATGATCTGGCTGCGGTGCGGCAGGCCCGGATAGGACTGCAGCGCATCGTCGATCACGCGCGGGGCAAGTCCCAGCGACCGGCAGGCAGCGTAAGCCGCGCAGGCGTTTTGGTGGTTATGGGCACCGGGCAGACCTTTGATCGCGCGCAGGTCGATGGACCCTGCCTGACGCCCCTTGCGGTATTCCGACAAGAAACCTTTGCGTGCAAACACCTGCCACCCCGGACCTGTCAGTTTGCGCGCAACCGAGATACGGATCACCCGGTCATCCGTTGGCCCTTCGGCCAGTTGCCCGGCCAGAAACGCACCTTCGATCTCATCAATGCCAATGATTGCGCGGTCTGGCCCGCCTTCGGCAAACAGGCGTCGTTTGGCCGCGAAATAGCCGCCCATGCCGCCGTGGCGGTCCAGATGATCGGGTGAGAGGTTGGTGAATACAGCAACGTCGGGGGTCAGCGCGCGGGCCAGTTCCGTCTGATAGCTGCTGAGTTCCAGCACTACGACCGAACCATCGCCGCCCGGATCAATATCCAGAACCCCGCGTCCGATATTGCCCGCCAATTGCGCCTCGCGCCCGGCCTCGGTCAAGATGTGATGGATCAGCGCCGCCGTGGTGGATTTCCCGTTCGAGCCCGTCACCGCAATCACGCGCGGCGGCGTGTCGTAGTTGTTCCATTCCGATCCCGCGAAGGAACGGAAGAACAGGCCGATGTCGTTGTCCACCGGCACACCAGCGTCCAAAGCCGCGGAAACGACCGGGTTCGGTTCAGGATAAAGATGCGGAATGCCCGGTGAGACGATCAGCGACGCAATGCCGTCAAACGCGCCGTGTTTATGCAGATCGGCGCAAGTGAACCCTTCGCCTTCGGCAGTTTCACGAGCTGCCGGGTTGTCGTCCCAGCACACAGGCTCAGCCTTGCCAGCACGCAAGGCGCGTGCTGTCGCCAAGCCCGACCGGCCCAGCCCCAGAACTGCGACTTTCTGCCCTGAAAAGCCTTTGACCGGGATCATGTCTTATTTCCTTCGTCTAGCTGTGCCTCAAGCCAATCCGCCCGTTCTTCGACAGGCCGCTTTGGAACAAGGGTGGTCTTGAAACCAAGTTTGGGCAAGCGGTCGCACAAACCCTCATATTCCGCAAGAGCGTCAAACAGATCGTGCTTACGCTGACTGTCTTTCACATAGATTTCAGGCCATGGCGGGAACAGAAAAATCTGACGGTCATAGTCAAGCCGGACAATCCGATCTTTCAAGGCTTTGTCCAGATCAGTGTCAGTACGCTCAAACCAGATCAAGGCGTCCAGTGCCGATCGGTCGAATAGAACCAAACCGTCCGGGGCTTGGGTCATGTCGTTGAAAGCCGTCTCGATGACTTTCCGGCAAAACGCTTCGGTATTTGACCAGGGCAAGGCGGTTCCACCGACCTGCTGTTCCGCGATTACGACTCGGCGGCCGGGTTCTATGACAGTCGCATAGCCGCGCCGCGCCATCTCTTGCAGGAGGGTGGATTTACCGCCTCCTGAACAGCCTGACAGCACAATGCGACGTTTGCTCACCGTACCTTCAGCGTTGCCAGTCCGATCATCGCCAGGATCAGCGAGATGATCCAGAAACGGATGACGATGGTCGGTTCAGCCCAGCCTTTTTTCTCATAGTGGTGATGGATTGGGGCCATGAGGAAAACCCGCTTGCCGGTGCGTTTGAAGTAGAGGACCTGAATGATGACGCTCAACGCCTCGACCACGAACAGACCGCCAACCACGGCCAGAACAAGCTCGTGCTTGGTGGCGACGGCAATCGCACCCAGTGCACCACCTAGAGCCAATGAACCGGTGTCACCCATGAAGACCGCCGCGGGTGGTGCGTTGTACCACAAAAAGCCCAAACCGCCGCCGAACAAAGCAGCCGTAAAGATCAATATCTCACCGGTTCCGGGCACGTAGTGCACGTCCAGATACTCGGTAAAGTCCACACGTCCGACCGCATAGGCTATGATTCCAAGGGTCGTGGCGGCAATCATTGCGGGCATGATGGCCAGCCCATCCAGGCCGTCTGTCAGGTTTACTGCATTGGCAGCACCAACGATCACAACGACCGCGAACGGAATATAGAACAGGCCAAGATTGACCAGAGTGTCCTTGAAAACTGGCACCGCCAGTTGGTTCTGCAACGCCTCGGGATGGTGCAAAGATGCCCAGAGCGAGGCCAGAACCGCAATGATAATGCCCAGCGCCAGACGCATCTTGCCCGAAACACCCTTGGTGTTCTGCTTCGACACCTTGGCGTAGTCATCCGCGAACCCGATGGCCGCATAGGCCAAAGTCACAAACAACACCATCCAGACATAGGGATTGTCCCACCGTGCCCAGATCAGGGTCGACGTCACAAGGGCACCTACAATCAGCAACCCACCCATGGTGGGCGTGCCTGCCTTGGAAAAATGTCCCTCGGGGCCGTCATCGCGGATCGGTTGACCTTTGCCCTGTCGCTTGCGCAGAACATTGATCAGGGGTTTTCCGAACAGAAACCCAAAGATCAGCGCCGTCATAAAGGCACCGCCCGCGCGGAAGGTGATATAGCGGAAGAGGTTCCAGAAATCCCCTCCGTCCGACAGGGCGGTCAACCAATACAGCATGACAATACCTTTCTCACACGCGACGTCTGGGCGCGATCACCCATCAAGCGCGCTCCCTTGCCCCATTTTGCGCAGACCGTCAACAATCGTAGCCAGCGCCATGCTGAGAGAGCCCTTTGCCAACACCGTGTCGCCATCGCAGATCAATGAGGGCAAGTGTTCGGCCATCTCAGCACTGGTTTCGAACCAGAGCCCGCGCTTGTCATCGGGTAGCGCCTTGTGCAGGGCTTGCATCAAGGGGCCGATGCAATGCACCTGATTTATTTTCTCCATGGCTGCAACATTCGCCATTTCGGCGTGCATCGCCACTTCCTGCGAGCCCAGTTCCTTCATGTCGCCCAAAAACGCGATGCGGCGGGTACCTTGCGAGGCGGCCAACACGTCCAGCGCGGCCTCCATCGAGGTCGGATTGGCGTTGTAGCTGTCGTCCAATAGTTCGATTTGGCCACCACCAGACAACGGCAAGTTTTCGCGTACGCCGCGCCCCTTGACCGGCGACCACGCTCGCAGTCCCGCGACCGCCTGATCCAGATCGACACCCAGCTCCACGCAGACCGCCAGAGCCCCAAGCGCGTTCATGGCAAAATGGGTGCCGGCAGAGTTGATCTCAAAGCGGATGAGTTGATCACCAACAGTGGCCTGAGCGTTCACGGCGTTGGACGCTTGCTGCACATCGGTCAAACGATAATCCGAAGCCTTGCGGCCAAAATCGACGATCCCCGCCCCGCAGTCCCGTGCACTTTGACGCAGAATTTCAGCGTGCTCGATGTCTGCATTGACAATCGCGGCCCCGCCGGGCTCCAACCCTTCGAAGATCGCCGCTTTTTCATGGGCGATGCCTGCGACCGAAGCAAAAGCTTCCAGATGCACCGCCGCGACAGTCGTGACCAACGCCACGTGCGGACGGGCCTGTTTGGCCAGAGGGGCAATCTCGCCCGGGTGGTTCATGCCGATCTCAATGACGGCGAATTCCTTGTCCCGTGGCATCCGCGCCAAGGTCAGCGGCACGCCCCAATGGTTGTTGTAACTGGCCACGCTGGCATGGGTCTTGCCTTGGGTTTCGAGGATCGTCGCCAGCATTTCCTTTGTCGAGGTTTTGCCGACGCTGCCCGTCACGCCCACTACGCGCGCATCCGTTCGCGCACGGGCCGCCTGCCCTAACGCTTCGAGACCTGCCTGCACGTCGTCAACGACCAGCAACGGTGCCCCTTCGGGGACATCTTCGGGAATGTGAGAAACCAGCGCAGCCCCTGCACCTTTTTCCAACGCCTGCGCGACAAAATCATGACCGTCCCGCGCGGCTTTAAGCGCCACGAACAGATCGCCTGGCTGCAGGGTGCGGGTGTCGATCGATACACCATTTGCAACCCAATCACGCATCGCCTGACCGCCTGTCGCTTCAGCTGCCTCGGATGCTGTCCAGAGTGTCATGCAACCCTCCCATCTAGCGCGGAGACCGAGATGCTGGCTTGTTCAACGTCATCAAAGGGCAGAACCTGATCCCCCACGACTTGCCCGGTTTCATGCCCCTTGCCAGCGATCAGCAGCGCATCACCCGGTTGCAGCGCGTCGATGCCACGCAGAATAGCCTCGGCACGGTCGCCGACCTCGGTCACACTGGCCTGACCTGTGGCCTCAAGCGCACCTTCCATGACGGCTGCACGGATGGTGGCCGGGTCTTCGCTGCGTGGGTTGTCATCTGTTACAAACACGACATCAGCATGGTTCGCAGCCGCCTTACCCATCAGAGGGCGTTTCGTGGCGTCACGATCCCCACCTGCCCCAACGATGGCGATCAGACGCCCCATGACATGCGGGCGCAGCGCCTTTAGGGCCGTGGCCACAGCATCGGGCGTATGCGCGTAATCTACAAAAACCGTTGCACCGTTGTCGCGCGTAGCTGCCAGTTGCATCCGCCCCCGTACGGTCGTCAGATGCGGCAGAGTTTCAAAAACCCGCTCAGGGCTGTCGCCGGCGGCGATGACCAATCCGCAGGCCAGCAAGATATTTTCAGCCTGAAACCCGCCGATCAGATTCAGACGCGTCTGGAAAGTTCGGCCTTGCCAGGAAAAGCGTAGGTCCTGTCCTGTGGCGTCAAACCGCTGATTGATCAGGCATAAATCGGCATCGCCAAGACCAACGGTCAGCACCGATTGGCCTCGCGACTTTGCGATCCGCTGGACCTGCGCGCCCTTAGGGTCACTCAGATTGATCACCGCTGTACCGTCTTGCGGCAACACGCGGTCGAACAGCCCAGCCTTGGCGGCAAAATACGCCTCGAAGGTTTCGTGATAGTCCAGATGGTCCTGAGTGAAGTTTGAAAACCCTGCGGCTGTCAGGTGCACGCCATCCAGGCGGCGTTGCTCCAGGCCGTGGGACGATGCTTCCATCGCGGCATGGGTCACACTATTTTCAGCTGCCTCTGCCAGACAGCGATGCAGGGTGATTGGTTCAGGGGTGGTGTGGGCCAGCGGTGCGGTCCATGCACCCTCGACCCCGATCGTACCGAGGTTGACAGCGGCGTGGCCCAGCTCAGTCCAGATCTGGCGCACAAAGGTGGCAACAGATGTTTTGCCGTTGGTGCCGGTGACGGCGACGATGGTCTGCGGTTGTGCTCCAAACCACAACGCGGCTGCACCGGCCAGCGCCTGACGCGGGTCTTCGACCACAATAAGTGCCGCGCCTGATTCAGAAAGCTCGGCTTCGGCGATCTGGGCCCCTTCGGCATCTGTCAGGATCGCGGATGCTCCCATTCGAAGGGCGTATTGGGTGAACTCCCCTCCATGCACCCGCGTGCCGGGAAGGGCCGCGAACAGGAAGCCGTCTTTCACTTCACGGCTGTCAACAGCCAAACCTGTGATGTCGGGGTTTGCGCCCCCGCGCGCGGTCAGGGCCAGTTGGTTGAGTTTCTTTGTCCTTGTGCCCATGACCCACCTCTTGCCGGACAGCCTAGTTTGAGGTCAGCGTTATAGCAGCGCCCGCCTCAGGCTCAAGCCTAGGACGCAGGCCCAGCAAGGGTGCGACGCGACCAATAAGTTCGGCGGCAACAGGCACGGCGGTCCAGCCCGCAGTGCGGCGCTTTTCGCCATATGCTAGGATCGAAGGTTCGTCCAATGTGACGATCAGAACGTATTTCGGATCATAGGCCGGAAAGATCGTCGCGAAGGTCGCTATGACCTTGTCATCGTAATACCCGCCACGCGGCTTTGGCTTGTCCGCTGTGCCGGTTTTGCCAGCCACGTCATAGCCTTTGACCTCAGCAAAGCTGGCGGTGCCGTCTGTCACCACTTTACGCAACATTTTCTGGGCCTGGCTTGCGGTGTTCTCCGACATGACCCGAGGGCCGTATTGCGGGCCGTTTTTCCGCAGAATGGTCGGGCTGACATAATGCCCGCCATTGGCAATGGCCGCATACCCGGCCGCCAGATGCATCGGGCTGGTCGACAGACCATGACCGTAAGAAATGGTTACAGTGCTCAGTTCACCCCATTTCTTGGGCTTGAGCGGTACGCCACCTTTGGCCTCGACAATTTCAAACGGTGTTGGATCGAACATGCCCAACGTGTTCAGGAAATCCTGCTGTCGCTGCGCACCGATCTGCAACGCCAAACGGCCCGTACCCCGGTTCGAGCTGTGTACGATCACGTCCGCAACGCTGATCTTGCCGTAATTCTTGCCGTTGAACTCTCCGATCGGAAAACGACCGATCTTCATAGGGCCCGACGTGTCGATGATGGTATTGGAATTCACAAGCCCCAGTTGCACGGCCTGCGCTGCAGTGAAAATCTTGAAGACCGAGCCCAGTTCATAGACACCTTGTACATAGCGGTTGAACAGTGGGCTGTCTGATGGATCAAACCCCGAGGTCGGCGGGCGCGGGCGGTCATTTGGATCAAACGAGGGCAGCGACGCGGCTGAGACAACCTCACCCGTGTGTGCGTTCATCAGAACGGCCGAGGCCCCCTTGGCGTTCATGATCTTCATACCGCCATAGAGCACCTGTTCCACAGCCGCCTGAATGGTCAGGTCCAGCGACAATTGCAGCGGCTTGTTGCCGTTGGCCGGGTCACGCAGATAGTCGTCGAACTGTTTCTCGACACCTGCAACACCAATTACTTCGGCGGCACTGACGCCCTCACGACCAAAGCCGGACCCGCCCAGAATATGCGCGGCAAGCTTGCCGTTGGGATAAAGGCGCATTTCGCGTGGGCCAAACAGAATGCCCGGATCGCCGATGTCGTGTACGGCTTGCTTCTGTTCGGGTGAGATGCGTTTTTTGATCCAAAGGAACTTGCGCTTGCCGGTGAAGTCCTTGACCAGACGCTCTTTGTCCAGATCCGGGAAGATTGCCACCAACTGATCTGCGGCGGCGATCGGATCGATCATCAGGGGCGGCTGCGCGTATACCGAATAGGTGTCCAGATTTGTTGCCAGGATGCGCCCTTCGCGGTCAACGATATTGGCGCGCTGCATGGCAATGGTCGCACCCGGCGCACTTGCTACTGGCTCCTGCGCCTCGGACGTGGCCAGCATACCCATGCGGGCACCAACAACCGAGAAAGCGCAGAAGAAGAAGAAGCCCAGCACCAACAGGCGCCCTTCGGCGCGGGCGCGGGCGCGGTCTTTCATATCCTCGTGGCGTTTGCGGATGTTTTCCCGTTCAATCGCCTTTGGATTTTCACCTCGGGCGCGAGCATCAAGAATTCGGGCCAGGGGGCGCAGAGGCGTGCGTGTCATGGAATCTGCACCTCGCCCAACGCCTTAATGTCAGTGATGACCTGCAACTCAATCGGATCAACGATGGGCAGATCGGGGTCTTCGGCATAGGCAATCTGATCGGCACGCCCAAACTGCTCCGCCCGCAGCGGCAACAGTCCCAGACGCTCAAAGTTCAAATCTGCCAATTCGCGCAGTCGGTCAGGGCGGTTCAGATAGGCCCATTCCGCGTTCAAAACGGCCAGCCGTACCTGCGCCATGCCAATCTCGCGCTGGAGTTTCTGCGTTTCCTTCACCACCTGTTGGGTCCGGTAGTTTTCCTGATAGGCCCACAGCGCCAATCCAAAAACGGACAGAGCGGTCAACACATACAAAATACTCTTCATTTTGCCCTTCCCCCCAGTTGCGGCATCCCTATGGCACGGGCCTCAATTTCCCCTGCCGGTGCCTCAGTTCGGATTGCCACGCGCAGTTTGGCCGAGCGCGCACGCGGGTTTTCCTGCAATTCCAGCTCATCCGGGCCTACGGCCTTACGGGTCTTCAGCGTGAATTGCGGCTGATCCTGCTCGATTTCAGGCGCGTAACGGTTCGCACGCCCTGTCTTACCCGCGCGGGATTGAAAGAACCGCTTGACCATCCGATCCTCGATGGAATGGAAGGTCACAACGGCCAGTTGCCCGCCAGGCTTTAACGCCCTTTCCGCGGCCATCAACCCCTGAAACAGCTCCTCATATTCTGCATTGACCGCGATCCGCAGCCCTTGAAAGCTGCGTGTCGCCGGGTGCGATTGTCCCGGCTTGGCGCGCGGCAGGCAGGATTCAATAATCTCAGCAAGACGCAGGGTCGTAGTGATTGGTTCTTCGCTTCGCGCCTTCACGATGGCTTTGGCGATCCGGCGGCTCGCGCGTTCCTCACCGAAATGGAACAGAATATCCGCCAATTGTGCCTCGGTCGCCTCATTCACCAGATCGGCGGCGCTTTCGCCTTCCTGACTCATGCGCATGTCCAAGGGGCCGTCTTTCATGAAAGAAAACCCGCGCTCGGCCTGATCCAGCTGCATCGAAGACACACCAAGATCCAGCACCACACCATCCAGATCCTGAGCGTATTCGTCCATCCGCGAGAATACACCCGGCTGCATCACCAACCGGTCGCCATACCCTCCTGCCCAATCAGCGGCCATTTCAAAGGCCAGCGGATCACGGTCGACGCCAATCACCTTGTCTGCCCCTGCATCCAGCAACCCGCGCGTATATCCGCCTGCCCCAAAGGTGCCATCCAGCCAAACACCCGATACCGGAGACACTGCGGCCAGCAGTGGGCGCAGCAGAACAGGGATATGGGGTTTATCGGAGGAGGAGACAGCGCCGGACATGCCGTCACGCGTCCCCGATGCCATCGAGGTAGACCATCGGGTCAAAATCGTCGGGCAGATCGTCCATCCACTCTTCAGCCTTGGCCAGTTCTTCAACATCGTAGGTTTCGGGCTTCCAGATCTGGAAGGTGTCACCCGCGGCGATAAAGAAGGCCTCATTCTCAAGGTCAATCTTGTTGCGCAGCTTGGCAGGCAAGACCAGACGTCCGGTTTCATCCACGTTTGTCGGGAAGGACTGACCGTGGAACATGCGTTGCAGCATCTTACGCTCCATCGACCCACGTGGCAGAGCGTCGATTTTGGCGTCAACCTCGTCAATCGCCTGCATCGTATAACATTCAAGGTATTTGCGGCGGTGGTCGCCATAGACGATCACAAGCTCTGGATTGTCACCGGGCTGCCAGTTGGGATCGGACGCTTCAAGCACACGACGAAACGAGGCCGGGATCGAGACCCTGCCCTTCGCGTCCACCTTATGGTGGCTTTCACCTCTAAACCTGCGCGCCAAGACGACTGTCCCTTTCGCTTGCGCCCCACCTCAAAATTCACGTTCCCCCCGATGAAAAACGGCGGGTTGATCTGCTGCCACTGATCAACCCGCCGCATTGACCCGCTTTGCGGGATGTCCAGCTGCACGCGCCACCTGGGGGGATGTCTGCTCGCCCGCGCGCCGGATCTCTTGGTTGATGAAAGCGAGATGCCTGTATGAAACCTGATTAGTATTTTTGGTTCGGGGTCGTTTGGTGCCCCTGCTGCCTCGTCCTCATCGGATGTACAAGGGATGCCATGGGAATTCATGGAAATCAATAGGAATTTTTCCAACCGTGTTGCATGAAACACGGATTCGACATGACAAAATGTGGAAGATTCGCCGCCAAGGCACTACAAATAGAAAATTTTAAACTTGAATGCCTATATATAGACAAATACTCGATGGAAAATATTTCCCACGTTTTCCCGTTTTTTCTGAAGTTTTCGCTTAGGCTGGATTTTTTGGCTCGCTGCGGACAGACGTCACATCGAATCGCAACTCAAAAAAACCAGAGATTTAGGCCGCGATTCCCGGCTCAAACCAGAACCGCCCATAAATTCCCGTAAGCTGACCCAGCACAAGCAAGGAAGCGGGGCTTGGGTCCCGCTCCACCCCAGAAACCCGGAATCATCAAGACGTCGCCACCTCGCTAAATGTCATTCCAGGAATCCACCGAAACGTCAGGCACTGGCTGTCCACGATATAAGTCGCACAAATTCGCGCCGAATGCGCTCAATTCAAAGGCAGGCCACAGCAGCGCCTTTTTCAGGCCTTCAAAGGCACCCCATGGTAAAACCTATATTTTAAAGGTGTATATCTCTGTGTCGGGAAAAACCAAACCAATCTATGCATTTGCTGCATAGCAGCATTGATGAAGTGACCCATTGTGCAATTGCAGCATTTGCCTATCTTCAGGCTCAAGCAAACGCCGAATGACATCGGTAACGCAAGACAGACGGATGATGAAAATGGCAATCGCAAGCACACATACAGCCCCCAAGAGCGCACCGGCGTTCGGATTGAGCACACTGGTCGAAACCGCCAAGACCCGCTTTGCACGCTATCGCATGTACCGTCAGACTGTGAATGAACTGTCCAGCCTGTCGAACCGCGAACTGGCCGACCTGGGCCTGCACCGTTCGATTATCCGCCGGGTCGCAATGCAGGCGGCAGAAGACAACACCGCGCGTTAAGCGCACCAGAGATACCGAGATCAGGCCCTTCCTCCTCCCATTAGGGTCTGTAATCAGCGGCAACGTCTTTCCTCCTCCCTGACGTTGCCGCACCCTATACCGGCCTCAAGATGCCGGAACGTGATACATCGAGGCTCTCCTCCTCCCTGCCTTGATGTTGAAAGCGCGCGGCGACGTCGTCCTCCTCCCTGACGTCGCCGCGTCTTACCCATACCGGGCTCAAACCCGGGTTCGTATACATCAGGGCTCTCCTCCTCCCTGCTCTGATGTTGACAAGACGGCGGTTCCCTCCTCCTCCCTGGGAACCGCCGTTTTTTGTTTTTCTGACACTGGTGTAAGATGGCCCTCTGATTTCGGATCCGGAGGACGCCATGGCCGCCTATTTCATCGCGCAGATCGACATCCACGACCCGGATGGGTATCAGGAGTATCTGGCGGGCTTCATGCCGATCTTTGATCGCCATGGCGGCCGTTTGCTCACCGTTTCTTCCAAACCGGTCGAACGTATCGAAGGCGATTGGCCGGAAGGTGGAATTGTGCTGATGGAGTTTCCGGACCTTGCCGCAGCGAAAGCCTGGAAAGATGACCCCGACTACATCGCACTGGCAACGATCCGACAGGCCACGGCATCGACCAATCTGGTTCTTGTTGAAGGATTATGATGCCTTAGAACGGAACGTCATCTTTGTTGGTCAGGAATCGTGACACCACTTTCTTGGTGCCCGCCTTATCGAAATCGACCTCGACCTTGTCGCCCTCGATACCGATGACCGCGCCATAGCCGAACTTCTGGTGGAAAACGCGTTCACCCAGCGTGAAGCTGGCCAAAGCGGTGGCGTCGATCACCGTGTTCCGACTTTCGCGGGGTTGTGACGTGCCATATTGCCCCTGCCGCGCTTGCATCCGTTTCCAGCCCGGTGAGTTATAGACATTGGCTTCGGCTGCGCGGGATTCGATTCCCGCTGTCTGGTGCCCGCCGCCATAGAGGCCGGGAGGAGTCAGAACCTCTACATGCTCTCCCGGCAATTCGTCGATGAAACGCGAAGGCATGGAGTTCTGCCATTGCCCAAAAACCCGCCGGTTGGCGGCAAAGGAAATCGTACAAACCTCTTCCGCGCGGGTGATGCCGACATAGGCCAGGCGACGCTCTTCCTCGAGCCCCTTGAGCCCGGATTCGTCCATCGACCGCTGCGAGGGGAACAACCCGTCCTCCCATCCTGGCAGGAAAACAACCGGAAACTCGAGCCCCTTGGCTGCATGTAGAGTCATGATCGACACCTTGGCCCCATCCGAATCCTGTTCGTTGTCCATGACAAGGCTGACGTGTTCCAAAAACCCCTGAAGGTTTTCGAAATTGTCCAGTTGGTTGACCAGTTCCTTAAGGTTTTCCAAACGCCCCGGCGCTTCAGGGGTCTTGTCGTTCTGCCAATGAGCAGTGTAGCCGGATTCGTCGAGGATGATCTGGGCCAGTTCGATATGCGTATGCTCGGGCGCACCGAACCGCAGGGGTGATCCGTCATCAATCACCGAGTCGTCGTCTACCTCGATCCGCGGGCCGCGCGTCATCGCGTTCCACCGCGCCAGCCCATCAATCAACTCGCGCAGGGCTTTGCCACCCTTCCCCTTGATCAGCCCATTGTCGACGGCGATCCGTGCCCCATCAACCAGAGAAACACCGTTTTCACGTGCAGTCATCTGAATGGTCTGCTGCGCCTTGTCGCCAAGGCCGCGTTTTGGAGTGTTCACTATACGCTCAAAGGCCAGATCGTCTTCGGGGCTGATCACCAGCCGGAAATAGGCCATGGCATCGCGAATCTCCATCCGTTCATAGAATCGCGGGCCGCCGATCACTTTGTAAGGCAGACCAATGGTCAGGAAGCGGTCTTCGAACGCGCGCATCTGGTGCGAGGCGCGGACGAGGATGGCGATTTCATCCAGGGTCACCGGGCGGATACCGCGCGTACCGCCTTGCATCGCGTCGATTTCCTCGCCGATCCAGCGGGCTTCTTCCTCGCCATCCCAATGGCCGATCAAGTTGACCTTGTGGCCGTCTTCGGCGTCGGTCCAGAGCTCTTTGCCCAGCCGGTTTTCATTGCCCCGAATGACGTTCGATGCGGCTGCTAGAATATGCGGGGTCGAGCGGTAGTTCTGCTCCAGCCGCACCACATAAGCGCCCGGGAAATCCTTTTCGAACCGCAGGATGTTGCCCACTTCAGCCCCGCGCCAGCCGTAAATCGATTGATCGTCGTCCCCCACACAACAGATATTCTTGTGCCCTCCGGCCAGCAGTCGCAGCCACAAATATTGAGCAATGTTGGTGTCCTGATACTCGTCCACCAGAATGTAGCGGAACCAGCGCTGGTATTGCTCCAACACGTCCGGATGGGTTTGGAAGATCGTGACCATGTGCAGCAGCAGGTCACCGAAATCTACCGCATTCAACTCTCGCAGGCGCGTCTGGTACTGTGCATAAAGCTCAATACCCTTGTTGTTGTACGCCCCAGCATCGGCAGAAGGCACCTTATCCGGTGTCAGCGCACGGTTTTTCCAATCGTCGATAATACTGGCCAGCAACCGCGCAGGCCAACGCTTGTCATCGATGTTCGCAGCCTGAGTAAGCTGTTTCAGCAGTCGTTTCTGGTCGTCGCTGTCCAAAATAGTGAAGTTCGATTTCAGATCGACCAATTCCGCGTGACGGCGCAGCAGCTTGACGCAGATCGAGTGGAACGTGCCCAGCCACGGCATCCCTTCGGCAGGCTGGCCCAGCAGGCGACCGACCCGCTCTTTCATCTCGCGCGCGGCTTTGTTGGTGAATGTCACCGAAAGAATCTCATTCGGACGGGCCCGCGCCGTATTGAGCAGATGCGCGATCCGGGCCGTCAGAGCCTTGGTTTTGCCCGTCCCTGCCCCAGCCAACATCAGAACCGGGCCATCCAG
Organism: Ruegeria sp. HKCCA6837; assembly: GCF_013034475.1. Classification (NCBI taxonomy): domain Bacteria; kingdom Pseudomonadati; phylum Pseudomonadota; class Alphaproteobacteria; order Rhodobacterales; family Roseobacteraceae; genus Ruegeria; species Ruegeria sp. HKCCA6837. The sequence continues at coordinate 128,674 of NZ_WQGD01000006.1, read as the reverse complement.
ATGTTCGACCGCCTCCCGTTGCGCTGGGTTCAGCTCATCCAGATAGGGCGAAGGGCGCACGGCCATAGCCCGCGCCGACAGCGATGCGCCCTCGAAGGCGTCCATTTCTTCAAAACTGCTCATGGATCCAAACTACGCTGGATCAGCCCGGAGGGAAAGAGTTTGTTCACGGCTTGTTCACAGGCTTTTCATACTTCTTTTTGCGTAAATTCGAAACAATGAAACGAACATCGCCGCTTAAAAGTTAACCCTCTGTCAAACTCAGGGCCGGATGCTGATCCCATTGCTGTGGGAGCGGGAAAGATGGAACAGACGAATCCGACGACAGGTTCATCGCGTTTGAAAATGGTGGGTGCGGGCCTCATGCTGGTCGTTCTGACGGCCGCAGCTGGTTGGGGCATCTACGTGGTCCCCGCACCAGTAGTGGATCGCATGCTGGAAGCAGACCTGCGCAAAAGCGCCGTGCGGCTGAGCCGTCAGGTCGAAAGCAATTTAAGCAGTCTGGAGGCGACATTCCGCGATCATTCGCTCAGCCCGCATGACCAGGATTTTCTGAATCTGTTGCCAGAAACCTCGGACATCTACCGGTTCAAACTGTTCGATGCATCAGGCAACGTATTTTGGTCGACCCGCAGCAGTGACGTTGGCTCGGTGAACACAAAACCTTACTTTAAGTCTGTCGTTGCCGCCGGCGGCCTTTATTACAAACACGAAGAGAAACCTATCACGGAAATTGACTCCTTTGCCCCTGATCGCCGCGGGAATAAGGGGCGGAACAGCCGCCATGTCGCCGAGGTCTATACACCGATTATCAAAGATGCGACGTTTCTGGGGGCAATCGAATTCTATTCGGACATCACGGACCTAAGGAATCTGTTCATCACGCGGGTGCGCTTGTCTCTGGCAATCCTCAGCGGAGTGGCGCTTCTGGCTCTGACAACTGTGATCCTGATTGTCCACCGCACCAACCTGCGTCAAGTGCGCGACCTTCGCAAACGAGCCGTGAAAGAGCGGGAATTGATGGACGAACAGCTGCGCTTGGCCCGCGAAGTACGCTTGCTGGGTGAGTTGAATGAATGGCTGCAATCCAGTCGATCGCTGGATGAGCTGTTCGATATGGTGTCACGCTTCATGACCCACATCCTGCCCGAGGCAGAGGGCAGCGTTTATGTCTATTCCAACTCTCGCGATGTTCTGGACGGTTGCGCCAGTTGGAATGGCGGCACGCACAAGTCGCATATTCACCCCGAAGGCTGCTGGGGATTGCGGCGGGGACGCACCTATGAATTCGGCGCATCCGAGATCGACTTTGTCTGTGAACACGCCGAACCGCATGATGGGCGACCCTATTTCTGTTTTCCCATCCTCGCGCATGGCGAAACCGTCGGCCTGCTGCATCTTAGGGCGCTTGTCGGGCGTGACGCATGTTTTCACAAAAGTCGTAAACTCGCGCAGCTGTGCGCCGAGCAGATCAGCATGGCCATTGCCAACGTCAGAATGCGCGATCAATTGCATGACCAATCGGTACGCGACCCTCTGACTGGCCTATTCAATCGTCGTCACTTGACGGAAACGCTACGCAAGTCGATCAGTCGCAGCCAAAAGACCGGAGCGGCGCTGAGTCTGATCGCCGTGGACGTGGATCATTTCAAAAAGTTCAACGACACGCATGGGCACGACGCGGGTGACATGGTCTTGCGTGCGGTTGGGGCCGCGCTGGAACAGGGCTGCGACCGCGACGAGGTGGCCTGTCGCATCGGCGGTGAAGAATTTATGTTGATCCTACCCGACAACACCCCCGAAGACGCCATAACCCGCGCAGAGCACCTGAGACAGGCAGTCGAAGCCGTCACCGTCCGCTATGGCGAAAAGGCCTTGCCCCGCATCACCATCTCGGTCGGGGTGGCGCATTACCCGAAGCACGGAACCATGCCACAGAATCTGATGCGCGCGGCCGACGATGCGCTTTATGCGGCCAAGGACAAAGGGCGCAACCAGGTTGAGGTAGCCAGCGAAACCCAGAATCAGGTCAAGCGACCCCTCGCCAAAGGCAAGCAGACCCACCCGGACGCGGCCTAATACCCTTGCCGAATCACGCAGCGGGTCGGATCAATGCGCATGGACCTGCACAGCACCTTTCCCGGCATACCGGATTTGAAACGTCACGCGCGCCGCCGCCTGCCGCATTTCGTATGGGAATATGTCGAAAGCGGTACGGGGGCGGAAACGACTCTGACACGAAATCGAAAGGCGCTGGATGACGTCCGCCTTTCGCCCTCGATCCTGCACGGCGAACTGGAATTTGATACGTCGAGGACCTTACTGGGCCGTGATTACCCTTTGCCCTTTGGGATCGCGCCGATCGGGATGTCGGGGTTGGTCTGGCCCGACGCGGAGCGCCTGTTGGCTCAGGCAGCCGCGCAGGAAGGGATTCCGTATTCTTTATCCACAGTGGCCAGCCAAAGCCCTGAGGACCTGGCGCCGCACTTGGGACCAAACGCCTGGTTTCAGCTTTACCCGCCGCGCGACCCAGACATTCGCAAGGATATGTTGGTTCGGGCGCATCAGGCCGGGTTTCGAACCCTTGTGCTGACTGTGGATGTCCCAGTAGCCTCGCGCAGGGAACGACAAACCCGCTCGGGCCTGAGGCAACCACCAAAGCTGACGCCGCGTTTGCTGGCACAGATTGCGACAAAGCCCGCTTGGGCCATGGGTATGCTGCGCAATGGCGTGCCGCATATGCGCACTCTGGACAAGTATATCGAAGATCCGGGCGATCTGCCGCCGACGGCCCATATTGGGTACCTGTTGAGGACATCACCGGGGTTGGACTATGTATCGTGGCTGCGCGATCATTGGGACGGAGGCTTTGTGGTCAAAGGCATCTTGCGTCCCGAAGATTCTGACAGACTGGAACGGGTTGGTGTGGACGCCCTGTGGGTCTCGAATCACGGAGGTCGCCAATTTGACGCAGCCCCGGCCAGCATTGAAGCTCTTCCAGCTATTCGCGACGCCACCAATTTACCGCTAATATTTGACAGCGGTATCGAAAGTGGCCTGGATGTACTGCGCGCGCTTTCCCTAGGCGCCGATTTTGTCATGCTTGGGCGCGCTTTTTTGTACGGGTTGGCGGCACTTGGCCCTCGCGGCCCCGCGCATGTCATCGATGTTCTGAGACAGGATCTGCACGCAAATATGGGTCAGATGGGTCTGGCGGCACTGTCTCAAATTGAGAGATAGTGTTAATAATTTGATGCTGCAGCGCGGCATGCGTATAAGGCTACAGCGGCCAAAGGGCGTTTGCGAGCGGTAACATGCCGGTTCTACCCAGAAGAACGGATATACCTGCGCGTATTGTTCGCCCAATAACACGCCCATACACAAAAGACCGGGACTTAATATGACAGACTTCACCAAGATCCTGATTGCCAACCGCGGCGAGATTGCGATTCGCGTTATGCGCGCAGCGAACGAGATGGGCAAACGCACTGTTGCTGTCTTTGCCGAAGAGGACAAGCTTGGCCTGCATCGTTTCAAGGCCGATGAGGCCTATCGCATTGGCGAAGGCATGGGCCCGGTTGCTGCATATCTGAGCATTGACGAGATTATCCGCGTGGCCAAGGAGTGTGGCACGGACGCGATCCATCCGGGCTATGGCCTGCTGTCCGAGAACCCGGATTTCGTGGATGCCTGTGTGCAGAACGGGATCACCTTTATTGGCCCCAAAGCCGAAACCATGCGCGCTCTGGGCGATAAAGCCAGTGCGCGGCGTGTGGCGATTGAGGCTGGCGTTCCGGTCATCCCCGCAACCGAAGTGTTGGGTGATGACATGGACGCGATCCGGGCCGAGGCCGCCGAGATCGGTTATCCGCTGATGCTCAAGGCCAGCTGGGGCGGTGGTGGTCGGGGTATGCGCCCGATCGAGTCCGAGGACGAATTGGAAGAAAAGGTGCTGGAAGGCCGTCGCGAGGCCGAAGCCGCCTTTGGCAATGGTGAGGGCTATCTGGAAAAGATGATCACCCGCGCCCGCCACGTCGAGGTTCAGATACTGGGCGACAAGCATGGTGAGATCTATCACCTTTATGAGCGTGACTGCTCGGTCCAGCGCCGCAACCAGAAAGTGGTCGAACGCGCCCCTGCCCCATACCTGTCCGAAGAGCAGCGCGCGGAGATCTGTGAACTGGGGCGCAAAATCTGCGCCCATGTGAACTATGAGTGCGCGGGCACTGTCGAGTTCCTGATGGATATGGAAACCGGCAAGTTCTACTTCATCGAAGTGAACCCGCGCGTGCAGGTGGAGCACACTGTCACCGAGGAAGTCACCGGTATCGACATCGTTCAAGCACAGATTCTGATCGCAGAAGGCAAGACCCTGGCCGAAGCCACAGGCGCTGCCAGCCAGGCGGATGTGCATCTGAACGGCCATGCGCTGCAGACCCGGATTACGACCGAAGACCCACAGAACAACTTCATCCCCGACTATGGCCGCATCACCGCCTATCGCTCGGCCACCGGTATGGGCATTCGTCTGGATGGCGGCACCGCCTATGCGGGCGGGGTGATCACGCGGTATTACGACTCGCTGCTGACCAAGGTGACGGCCAAGGCCCCGACGCCTGAGGCCGCGATTGCCCGCATGGACCGCGCCCTGCGTGAATTCCGCATTCGCGGTGTCAGCACCAATATCGACTTTGTCATCAACCTGCTGAAACACCCGACCTTCCTGTCGAACGAATACACCACCAAGTTTATCGACACGACACCCGATCTGTTCGCGTTCAAGCGCCGCCGCGACCGGGGCACCAAGGTTCTGACCTATATCGCGGACATTACGGTGAACGGGCACCCCGAGACAAAGGATCGCCCCGAACCGCGCGCCGACTTGAAAGAGGCCAAGCCCCCCGCGCAAAAGGCCGAACCACAAATGGGCACCCGCAACCTGCTGGAGCAAAAGGGCCCGCAGGCCGTGGCCGATTGGATGAAGGCACAGCGTCAACTGCTGATCACCGACACCACCATGCGCGACGGGCATCAGTCACTGCTGGCGACCCGGATGCGGTCGATCGACATGATCAAGGTTGCTCCGACTTATGCGGCCAACCTGCCGCAGTTGTTCAGTGTAGAATGCTGGGGCGGCGCAACGTTCGACGTCGCCTATCGGTTCCTGCAGGAATGCCCGTGGCAGCGTTTGCGCGACCTGCGCGAAGCGATGCCGAACCTGATGACCCAGATGCTGCTGCGTGGAGCAAACGGGGTCGGCTACACCAACTACCCCGACAACGTGGTGCAGGAATTCGTACGCCAGGCGTCCAAGAACATTGATGTCTTCCGCGTGTTCGACTCGCTGAACTGGGTTGAGAACATGCGTGTGGCGATGGACGCTGTCGTCGAGAACGGCAAGATCTGCGAAGGCACGGTTTGCTACACGGGCGACATCCTTGACCCGGATCGGGCCAAGTACGACCTGAAGTATTATGTCGGCATGGCGAAAGAGCTGCGCGACGCAGGTGCGCATATCCTTGGCCTGAAAGACATGGCGGGTCTGTTGAAACCAGCCTCGGCCAAGATCCTGATCCGCGCGCTGAAAGAAGAGGTCGGCTTGCCGATCCATTTCCACACCCATGACACCGCCGGTATCGCCAGCGCGACCATTCTGGCCGCGTCCGATGCGGGTGTGGACGCCGTGGACTGCGCGATGGACAGCTTCTCGGGCAACACGTCACAGGCAACGCTGGGCACCGTGGTCGAGGCCCTGCGCCACACCGACCGCGACACCGGGCTGGACATCAAGGCAATCCGCGAGATCAGCGACTACTTCGAAGCGGTTCGCGGTCAGTATGCGGCCTTCGAATCCAGCCTGCAGGCCCCGGCGTCCGAGGTCTATCTGCACGAGATGCCCGGGGGTCAGTTCACCAACCTCAAGGCGCAGGCGCGTAGCCTGGGTCTGGAAGAGCGCTGGCACGAGGTCGCGCAGATGTATGCCGACGTGAACCAGATGTTCGGTGACATCGTGAAGGTGACACCCTCATCCAAGGTTGTTGGCGACATGGCGCTGATGATGGTCAGCCAAAACATGACCCGCGAACAGGTCGAGGACCCGGCAACTGACGTCGCCTTCCCCGACTCGGTCGTGGACATGATGCGCGGCAATCTGGGTCAGCCTCCGGGTGGGTTCCCCGACACCATCATCAAGAAGGTGCTGAAGGACGAAGCCCCCAACACAGAACGCCCCGGCAAGGACGTGCCTGCGGTTGATCTGGAAGCCACCCGCGCCGAACTGTCCAAGCAGCTGGAAGGCAAAGACGTCGATGACGAGGACCTGAACGGCTATCTGATGTATCCCAAGGTGTTCCTGGACTACATGGGACGTCATCGGATCTATGGCCCTGTCCGAACTCTGCCTACACGCACCTTCTTCTACGGCATGGAGCCGGGCGAAGAGATCACGGCTGAGATCGACCCCGGCAAGACGCTGGAGATCCGCTGTCAGGCGATAGGCGAGACCGATGAAAACGGCGAAGTCCGCGTGTTCTTTGAACTGAACGGCCAACCCCGTGTCATCCGGGTACCGAACCGGATGGTCACATCAAGCACCCAGGCGCGGCCCAAGGCTGAAACCGGCAACCCCGATCACGTCGGCGCGCCAATGCCGGGGGTCGTGGCAACGGTTGCCGTAACTGCGGGACAAGAGGTCAAGGAAGGCGACATGCTGTTGACCATCGAGGCGATGAAAATGGAAACCGGCATCCACGCCGAACGCGACGCAACCGTCAAAGCCGTTCACGTGCAACCAGGCGGCCAGATCGACGCAAAAGACCTGCTCGTCGAACTGGAATAAGCCGTCGAACCAGCTAAAGTTCAAAGGGCCGTGCGGGAAACCGTGCGGCCCTTTTCAATGCTGGAACGGAGACAGACCATGCTTGCAATCACACCGATCTACGCGGCCCTGATCGCAATCCTGTACGTAGCGCTCAGCGTCAAAGTGATTCTACAGCGCCGTAGCGACAAAATCTCGGTCGGCGATGGCGGCAGCAAACTTATGATCAAGGCGATACGCACGCATTCCAATTGCGCCGAATACGCACCCATCGGCCTTTTGCTGATCGCAATGGTAGAGTTGCAAGGCGCAGGTAGCCTGACGTTACACGTGTTGGGCCTGATGCTGTTGGCCGGGCGTCTGTTGCACGCATACGGGTTTGGCAGAACGCCGCAGATCGTCATTCTGCGACAGCTTGGAATGGGGCTGACGTTCACAGCAATATTGGTAACCGCGATCGCGAATCTGGTCCTGGCCCTCTGACTGTAGGCGGGGTTTATCCCGCCAACACCAGCGTTTCGACCAGTGGCGCGCGCATCAGGACTGGGTCGACCTCGACCACCTTGTCCTCAACCCGTGCGCATAGCATCGTGGTCAATATGATCAGCGCGGCCAACAGCGCCATTTTCATATCAGCTATACGTGCCATTTTCATTCTTCAGCCCCTCTTATTTTTTCACGCTCTAGATTTTCAACGAGCTGGGCTCGGATTTCCGTCGAAAGATTTTTCCTCTTTTTTGCGTTTTTCCGCTTGCAGCCTCGCGTGGGAATTTATACATCCCTCCTCACTCAACGGCGCGGGCGTAGCTCAGGGGTAGAGCATAACCTTGCCAAGGTTAGGGTCGGGCGTTCGAATCGCCTCGCCCGCTCCATTGAGAGGTCTTTGGACCACATATGTATCTGATGCGGGCGTAGCTCAGGGGTAGAGCATAACCTTGCCAAGGTTAGGGTCGGGCGTTCGAATCGCCTCGCCCGCTCCAGATACCAACCGATCCGAACATGCTGGTTCTTTGCAGCGCGTTGCGCCATTCTGGTCGCATTACGCAATGCAGGATTACCCGATGTCTGATTATATCATTCGCCCACTCACTGCTGCCGAAGTCCAGCACGCTGTGGATTGGGCCGGTCGTGAAGGATGGAACCCCGGCGTACACGACGCCGAGTGCTTTCGCCCAACGGACCCGGACGGGTTTCTGGGCGGATTTCTGGATGGAGAGATGATTTCCTCGGTCTCGGCGGTGAATTACAACGCCGATTTCGCGTTTCTGGGCTTTTACATCGTTAAACCCGAGTTCCGGCACCATGGTCATGGGCTTGAGATAGCGCAACATGCGCTTGCTCATTGCGGCAGTCGTAACATGGGTCTGGATGGCGTTGTCGAGCAGCAGGAAAATTATCGCAAATCCGGCTTTACCTTCGCGTATAACAACTACCGATTTGCCGGAACAAAAATGCGGATGCTGGCGAAGCTGGGTACATCTTCGAATGATTGCGTAGCGGATCTGAGCAGTGCGTCAGATGAATTGAAAGCCTATGATCGCGACATGTTTCCCGCTGCACGCGATCTGTTCCTTGAAAGCTGGCTCAGCGCTTACAATCACGTATCAAAGGTCTATTCCGACAATGGCAGAATCCAAGGCTACGCAACGCTGCGCCCTTGCATCACCGGATACAAGGTTGGTCCACTGTTTGCAGACAATACCGACATTGCAAGGGCTCTGTTAGCAGCTCTGCTGACGGCGATTCCCGAAGACCACAACGAGCATGAGGTTTTTGTGGACATGCCACAGCCCAACACATCAGCCTTCGCTTTGGCCGACGCGCTTGGACTGGACAAAGTGTTTGAAACCGCCCGGATGTATTCCAGCCATCAGCCGGATATCGATCTGGACCGAATCTTTGGCGTGACGACGTTCGAACTGGGCTAGAACGCCTTGAATGTCATGGTGGTCAGCGAGCGTTCGATGTTAGGGATCACTAGCAAGTGTTCGTTGATGAAGTGGCCCACATCCTCGGTCTCGGGGATATAGAGCTTCAGAAGCAGGTCATATTCGCCGCTGGTGGAATACAGTTCGGAATGAATTTCGCGCAGGGCGATTTCTTCGGCCACCTTATAAGTGGTGCCGGGTTTGCAGCGGATCTGGATAAAAACGCAGGTGGACATAGTGTGACCCTATCGGTTCGTGTTGCTTGCAAGCTGACACGGGGCACAGCCGGGTGCAATCCCCTGCAACAGTTTGGCCTGAATGCCACCTATGGTCTGGATAAGGCAGCCCAACCCCGTCTATAAGCGCGCCTGTAGCAAAAGGAATTCGCCCATGCGCAGCGCTTCGATCAGCCGCAAGACCGCCGAGACCGAGATCACGGTTCAGGTCAATCTGGATGGCACCGGCACCTATGACAACCAGACCGGTGTTGGCTTCTTTGACCACATGCTGGATCAGCTGGCGCGCCACTCGCTGATCGACATGACGATCAGTGCCAAGGGTGATTATCACATCGACGACCATCACACGGTCGAAGATACCGGCATCGCGCTGGGTCAGGCACTGACGCAGGCTCTGGGCGATAAGAAAGGCATCCGCCGTTATGGCGAATGTCATCTGCCTATGGACGACGCACAAGTGCGCTGCGCGCTGGACTTGTCGGGCCGTCCGTTCCTGATCTGGAATGTAGACTTGCCCACGCAGAAGATCGGCACGTTCGACACAGAGCTTGTGCGAGAGTTTTTTCAGGCGCTCAGCACACATGGCGGCATCACCCTGCACATCGACCAGTTGCACGGCTTCAACAGCCATCACATTGCCGAGGCGGCTTTCAAAGCTGTCGCGCGCGCTTTGCGTGATGCAGTCGAAACCGATCCACGCAAGGCGGATGCGATTCCATCGACCAAGGGTGCTTTGTAGGCGGTGGTAAGGGGCGCCGCCACTCTTGGCCTTTGGCCAATTCACCCCGCCGTATTTGGAACAAGAAGAAGAACAGGTCCGTATCATGTTGACTGCGATCATTGATTATGAGTCGGGCAATCTGCACTCGGCCGAGAAGGCTTTTCAGCGCATGGCGCGTGAATTGGATGCCGGTGAGGTTGTTGTGACCTCGGACGCAGACGTCGTGGCGCGTGCGGATCGTTTGGTGTTGCCGGGTGATGGGGCCTTTCCGGCCTGTGCCGCCGAGCTGCGGGGACACAGAGGCATCTATGATGCGATGGTCGAGGCAGTCGAGCAAAAGGGACGACCGTTTCTGGGCATCTGCGTTGGGATGCAACTGATGGCCACCAAGGGCCATGAATACAGCGAAACCGATGGTTTGGGCTGGGTTGCAGGTGATGTTGTCCGAATTGAGCCTTCGGATGCAGCCCTAAAAGTCCCCCATATGGGCTGGAATGATCTGGTCCTGGAAAGCGATCATCCAGTGTTCGATGGGGTGAAATCCGGTGATCACACGTATTTCGTCCACTCCTACCATTTTCGTGTGAGCGACCCAGCACAGCGGCTGGCTTACGTTGATTATGGGCAAGAGGTCACGGCCGTGATTGGCCGCGACACGATGGTTGGGATGCAGTTCCACCCCGAGAAAAGTCAGGACGTTGGGCTGCGTATGCTGGGCAACTTCCTGACCTGGAACCCCTAAGGATTACTGGACGCGCGTCCAGGTTTGGCCGCGACAGATCAAACCACCCGCCACACAACCCTTGACGGTCAGCTTGTTCTGCCCGTCCAGCGACATTTTCGAGTTGTAGGTCTTGTCGCGGTCCGGGGCCCAGATCTTGCCGCTGTCATAGCTGCCGCTACCTTCGGGCACCATGTCCCAGATGATCTGTTTGCCCAGATTTTCGTATTCCAGCTGCTGGTTGCCATCCGCATCAAAGGCGCTGTCGATTGTGCCGCAAATCGCGCTGCCGCATTCGGAAATCGTGACATGCAGGTAACCACCCGTGTCACCCGGCGCAGTCTTCCATAGCCCGTCAACAGGATCTGCTGCCAAAACACTGGTCGCAAGAAGCGACAAACCCGCTGCAAACGTAAATTTCTTCATGATTTTCTCCCTGTTTTGAGGGCAGTCTGACCCGCCAAGGACCGACGGGCAAGAATGACCCAGCGTCGCGTTGCATCCCCTGCCCTGCCTGTGCGATACCCCGCGCGTGTAACAAAGATATAGGGCCACCCGACATGATCCTCTACCCCGCCATCGACCTCAAAGACGGCAATGCGGTGCGCCTGCTGCGCGGTGAAATGGACAAGGTCACTGTGTTCAATGAAGACCCTGCCGCACAGGCCCGCACCTTTGTCGAGGCGGGATGCGAGTGGCTGCATCTGGTCGATCTGAACGGCGCGTTTGCGGGTGAACCGGTTAACGCAGCTCCGGTCGAGGCGATACTGAAAGCCTGCGACGTGCCCGCTCAGTTAGGCGGTGGTATCCGCGACATGGCCACGATCGAAACGTGGATCGACAAGGGATTGGCGCGGGTCATTTTGGGCACCGTTGCGGTCGAAAACCCTGATCTGGTGCGCGAAGCGGCCAAAGCCTTCCCCGGCAAGGTCGCCGTGGGCATTGATGCGCGCAACGGTATGGTGGCGACTAAAGGCTGGGCCGAAGAGACTGACGTGCAGGTCACCGATCTGGCCCGCAGTTTCGAAGACGCAGGCGTGGCCGCAATCATCTATACTGACATCAACCGTGATGGCGCGATGCAGGGCCCGAACATCGAGGCGACAGCAGCCCTCGCTCAAGCGGTTTCTATCCCCTTGATTGCGTCGGGTGGCGTCAGCTCTTTGGATGACCTGATCGCCCTGCGCGACTGTGGTGTCGAACTGGACGGCGCGATCTCGGGTCGGGCGCTGTATGATGGCGCGATTGACCTGGCCGAGGCCATTCGCGCCCTTAACTGAACTACTGCGCGGCAGCGGCGGTCAGTTTCGCCAAAGCGCCGCGCATCTTTTCGATGACGGGTGACTTTTCGACCTCATCCAGCTCATCCATCGTTTCCTTGGGGTCTTCATAGGCCAGCCAGACCTGACCGCTGGCGTCCTCATAGGCTTGCACCTTGAGCGGCAGGAACAACCCAGCACGCGGGTCGATCTGCATGGCTGGCGTGCCCAGCGCAGGGTTGCCGAAAATCAGCACCTGATTGGCAGGAATGGGCGTACCGACCTTTTCCGCTCCGGCCGCATGGTCGATTCGCGCAAACACGGTGGCCCCGGCATTGCCCACTGCTGCTTCCAACGCATCCAGCGCCTCAGCCACGGATTTACTTGTTTGAACTTTGATGATGCCGTCAGCCATGGCGGATAGTACGCCCCCGAATGTTAGAATTGAAGCCAGAAGAAGATGTTTCATCTCGATAATCCTTTTCATGAATTTCACCCCTAATTTCCATGGCTTCACGATGGATCACAATCACAAGTCTGGCATCAGCGGTGCTTTGCCGGTAAAGGTCCGGCAACGAAGGACACCCAGATGCTGAAAACCCGGATCATTCCCTGTCTTGATGTCGCTGATGGCCGCGTGGTCAAAGGCGTGAATTTCGTTGGCCTGCGCGACGCGGGCGACCCGGTGGAATCGGCCAAGGCCTATGACGCCGCCGGCGCTGACGAGATATGTTTTCTGGACATCCATGCGACCCACGAAAACCGCGGAACGATGTTTGATGTGGTGAAGCGCACGGCTGAGCAGTGCTTTGTCCCACTGACAGTGGGCGGCGGTGTACGCACCAAGGAAGATGTCCGTGCCCTGCTGCTGGCTGGGGCGGACAAGGTCAGTTTCAACTCGGCCGCCGTCGCCAACCCGAACGTGATCGCGGAATCGGCGGACCAGTTTGGCAGTCAATGCATCGTTTGCGCCATAGACGCCAAGACCGTCAGCCCCGGAAAGTGGGAAATTTTCACCCATGGTGGGCGAAAGCCCACCGGCATTGATGCGGTCGAATTTGCCAAGACCGTTGTTGCCAAAGGGGCCGGAGAGATCCTTTTGACCTCGATGGATCGTGACGGCACCAAGGCGGGCTTCAATTTGCCCCTGACCCGCGCCATTTCCGACGCGGTGAATGTACCGGTAATCGCCAGCGGAGGTGTCGGCAATCTGGACCATCTGGTGGAAGGTGTCACCAAAGGCGGTGCAAGCGCCGTACTGGCTGCTTCGATCTTCCATTTCGGCGAATACACCATCCGCGAGGCCAAGGAACACATGGCCGCTGCGGGCATTCCGATGAGACTGACATGAGCATTCTGCACGACCTGTCCAACACAATTGAGGCGCGAAAACAGGCTGATCCGGACTCGAGCTGGACGGCCAAACTACTGGCCAAAGGCCCCGAAAAATGCGCCGAGAAGTTTGGCGAAGAAGCCGTTGAGGCGATCATTGAAGCCGTCAAAGATGACAAGGCCAAACTGACCTCCGAGGCCGCAGACGTGCTGTATCACCTGCTGGTCATGCTGGCGGCTCGGGACGTGGCGCTGGATGACGTTCTGGCCGAGCTTGCGCACCGTCAGGGCGTCAGCGGTATCGCGGAAAAGGCTTCCCGCCCTAAGAGGTAACACCTGGGTTCCGCGTCGCTGTTTGGACCGCTATACTTGGACGTCAGATTGGCAGCCGAGGGCGCGACATGATCCGAGTTTTGATGCTTGTGGCAACGCTTGCCATCGTCGCGGGCTGCTCTGCGCCACCGCCCTCGACTGGGGACCAGGTTCAACGCCTGGCAACTGAAATTCAAAGTTTGGGCCCTGACATAGATCCCGAAGAAGCCCAACGAGCGGCGCAGGTTGCCTACGCCTACACCGCACAGCTGGTCGATGAATACCAGATCACTGACCCGCCATTGATCCACAACGCAAAGGTCAACAAAGGCGTGCGCCCACGCGGGCTCTGCTGGCACTGGGCCGAGGACATTGAGCGTCGTCTGAAGCAGGAAAATTTCCAAACGCTTGAGATGCATCGCGCCATAGCCAATGCCGATAATCCGCTGAGAATCGACCACTCCACAGCGATCATCAGCCGCAAGGGGGAATCGTTGTATGACGGTGTCGTACTGGACCCGTGGCGCTATGGCGGGGTGTTGTTCTGGTCTCCGCTGGTCGAGGACACCCGTTACGAATGGGTGCCGCGCGACGTGGTGCTAGAGAAGCGGCGACAGGAACAGGTGGCCCGGCTGAAACCCTATCAGCCAGCAACGCCCTAAAGTTTGGACGAGATGATTCCGGTCGAAAATCCGCCCATGCGCAGCTCGCCAAACAGGCGCTGATACTCGATCTTGGGACAGCGGTTCATCACTACGTCAACGCCCCGTGCTTCGGCCTTTGCCTCCGCTTCGGCATGTTCAACCCCGATCTGCATCCAAATCGTGCTGAGAGAGGGAAAAACGTCCAGAGCTTCGTCAACGATAGGCGGCACAGCTTCGGACCGCCGAAAAATATCCACCATATCCACGGGCTCGGTTATGTCCGAAAGACTACCTCGCACTGTCTGACCGAATAGGTCTTTGCCTGCATGGCCTGGATTGACCGGGATCACATCAAATCCCTTCAAGGTTAGATAGCGCGCCACGTAGAAACTGGGTCGCACAGGGTTCAACGACACTCCTACAACGGCAACTGTCTTGGTGCGTTGCAGAATGGTTTTGAGGTGCTGATCGGGATAATTTGACATGCCCTATCCTTAACAGGGTTATCAAAAGAAAAAAGCGCCCAAGACAGCTTGGGCGCCAGTTGTTGGAACGAGGGACAGTGAAATGACCCGCGGCAGTTCCGTTCCGCGGTCACTGTGACATTTAGGCATGAGTTGGTGAAAAAAAAGAGGGGGCGCGCATTTTTGTGATGACTTTTCACAATTAGCCGATTCTTGCCTAGTTGTGGTACAAGATCACCGGCCAGTTTTCTTCCGCCATTTCAATGAATTCCGCCCTATCCTGCTGCCACATCATCTCAATCTGCTTTGAGTGCGTCAGATACAGGCGGCCATCGACCACCTGCCACGCATTGGGATCGGTGCTTTTCAGAACCCCTTTGGCCATCGCGTAAGAACAATACCCGCCAAACTGCGGAGCAAAGGCCCGGGGGTTGCTTTCAAAGCGCTCTCGGTTTTCCGCAGATGAAAAATGCCATTTTGCCCCTTTCCACATCACAGCGTTTTCCGGGGCACCCATAACGGGCGTCGCGCCTTCGAAGTAGGTCACGGGATCATACCCGGCCATCGCCACACCTTCGGTGGCGAAATAGACGGGATTGTCCTGCGCGGAAACGGCAGAAGAAAGGAATACAGCGCTTAGCGCGCCAAGGATGGAACGTTGGATCAGCATCGCCACGTCAGAGTCTGGAGTCTTGAGGTATCAACATGCAAGTTTTCGGCGGTAACGGAAGCCCCGTTGACAAGGATGTGATCGAGTTTCAACGCAAGGGCGCCTAGTCGAAAATATCCTCAATCACGTCCCAGGCTTCGTCAAACACACGTGAGAACACGCTCTTTTTCTTCTTTTTACGTTTTGCCCTTGAATGCACCATATGAGACACGGCAGGTCGCGCCTGTTTTTCTTTCACGGCCTTACGCTTTGGAATCATCTTGAGATCATGTAGCGGAGCACCGCAGCTTGAACAGCTAAGCTCATGCCGCTCTTTTCCCTTCAGGACCAGGGCCGCACGAGTGCCGCAATAACAGCAGGTGGCGATTTTGGATGGACCGGAAATGGCGCTCTCCTTTGCTCAGGAACGAGATGCATATAAGGCGATTGCCGCCGCGTTTGAGACATTCAGTGACCCAAACCCGCCTGCTGCGTCAATTTTCACCAACTGATCGACGGTTTCTTTGGTCTTCTGCCGCAAGCCCGGGCCTTCGGCACCAAGCACAAGCGCCACGGGGCGATCATGCCCCTCGACCAACGCACCTTCGATCGTCATATCGGCTTCGCCGTCCAGTCCAAGAACCAGAAACCCCATGCCCTGAAGCTCGATGATCGCGTCTGCAAGGTTGCGCACCCGCAAATATGGTTGGCGTTCCAGCGCACCGCTGGCGGTTTTGGCCAGCGCCCCTGTTTCAGGTGCAGAGTGATGCCGCGTACCTATCACAGCGCTGGCCCCCAAAACTTCGGCTGAGCGCAGAATCGCCCCAACGTTATGTGGATCAGTCACTCGGTCCAGCAGAATGACTCTTGGGTTTTCCCGTCCAATACAGTTTTCGGCCAGACCGCCCCAATCCAACGGCTTGACCTCAAGCGCAGCACCCTGGTGAACCGAACCAGCATCAATAGGCGCGGTGAACTTACGTGGATCAACCATCTCGGCTTCAATCCCAGCAAATTCAATGGCTTCCGCCAGCTTGTCACGGGCGTTACGTGTCACGATCAGGCGCAATTTCTGACGATTTGGGTTCATCAAAGCATCCCGCACCGCATGCAAGCCGAACAGCCAGACGGTTTCGGCCGCAGCGGCTTTGCGCGCCTGTTCCTTTTCGACGACCCATTTGGGTTTCTTCATTTTATGGGCCTCCGGGCCGAGAATTCGGTTTCCTGCGCCAAAGCGAAATTTTCCTGTTGACGCTCCTTTGGTGCGCTAGTAATCACGCCTCCACGTCAGGTGCAACGCCTGACAGTGGGCGACAGGCCGCAAGGTGTGGCAGGGGACTGTAACTCCCTCGCGGAGACGCACGCCTGGTTCGATTCCAGGGTCGCCCACCATCTTTCCAACTGAGCGTGAAGATGTGCAGAGTGTGTTTTTGGCACGCTGTGATCGGGTTGGCTGGCGTTGTGCGCGGTTGAAAAAAACCAAGGTTTAAGAACCAACCGTTTGATCTGATTACACTGTTGCGAAGCACTTCCCGGTGCCCTTGATCATTTTCGTTTCCAGAGGGGTATTGAAGCCGCGACAGCATCACCGCCTGTAAGACGCAGTCCAAGTCTGTCTGGTTTTTTCCGGGCTGAAGCCCCTGCAATATTGAAAAAAGGCGCTGAATGCGCTTCGGCGCCTTTTTTACCCTGTTTTTAGGGGTTTACTACCTTACTCTGCCGCCGTGCGCAGTTCTGAAACCTTGTTGAACCACGCCTCGATTGCATCTAGGTCCGCCGGGAGGGCTTCCGCAGCGCCGTCCGCGAACGCCTGAAACTTTTCTTCGTTCAACCCGTTCACGCCGACCAGCACCGGGATGTCCATCGCCAATGCTTCGCCGATCACAGGGCGGAATCCTCGGCCATCCGATTCGTGCTTGCCGAATTTGTTGATGATCAGCAACTGGGGTGCCTTTTCAAGCGAAGCAGTCACATACCCAACCGCCTGTTCCAGTGCTGCGGGGTCCAGGCGGCAACCGCGCGACTGTGTTCCTAGAGATTGCGAAATGCGGATGGTCTCACCCTCTGGCAGCACGCGCACATCCATATCGCATTTGCTGCTGTCCGCGCATTCGGTGTTGGTCTGAACAACGCCCGCCAGTTTCGCGCCCGAAGCCAGCAGGTGTTCTGCAACAGCGCTTAACAGGCGATCAGTGGCGCCGCGATCGGTGGTGGTGACATAGGCCAGATTCATCTTGGACCTCTTGTTTTTCATTTCGACATTTCAAATAGCACGCTCAGGTGTATCCGACCACTCCCCCAGCTACGGAAACGGAGACAGACCGATCACAGGAGCGTGCAGGTGAAGAAGAACCGCATAGGCGGCAAGTGCGGTCATCCATACCCAGGGACGTGGCCAAGGGCGCGGCGCACGGAGTGAAAAGCGCGCGGTTTTTCGAGACAACCGGACCCATTCAATCCCCATTTCGCTAAGTTTGCGACGGTCGATCAAAGACATGCCCATGGCTGCGAAACCGGCAAACAGGCCAAACAGGATGACGTGCGACAGGCTGCCATTGGCCAGCAAGTGTGCCAATGCCCACAACATCAACGCGGCAAGGACCGGGTGGCGGGTGGTGCGCAGGATACCGGGCTGCTCTGGGTCAAAGGCCCGGTTGCCTAGCCCGCCAAACGAGAACGGATTTTGAATGGCCAGCCCCGCAAGGGCCAGCCAACAGACGACCGGCATGATCAGTACTGGCACCCAGCGCAATACTGGAAACGGTGGAATGACCTCCACATAAGGTGCGTTTGCGGCTGCAATGATCAGCCAGACCAACACAGCCAGCGACAGGATCGAATACCCTGCAAAATACCCGCGATGCCCCAGCGTTCCGGTTAGCCACCTGCGCACCGCCGGCCGCACGGGAATTGCGTGGCTGAGAAGGAACGTGACAAGCGCTGCGAGAAATAGAACCCAACCGGTCATGGTGATCTCCGAACGTATTGGGATCGGTCTAGATCAGGATGGCGGTGGGTTCCTTGTCCGAAATCAAGTTTTGCGCAGGGGCAGGCATACCGCCCCTGCGCCAAGTCATAGCCCAAGTGCCGCGCGGCGTTCTTCGGCAAAGCCCTGCACGATGCGGTCTGCGATCAGTGCCAGAATCGCCATCGCAGCCCCGGCTGAGATCCCCAGCCCGACATCCGCCTGACCCAGCGCCAGATAGATCGACTGCCCCAAGCCAGTGGTCCCGATCAATGCCGCGATGACCAGCATTGCAAAGGCGTAAAGGATGGTCTGGTTCAGCCCCAGCAGTATGGTCGGTGCAGCATAAGGTGCACGCACGTCCCGCATGATCTGCCACTCGGTTGCACCGCTTGAGATTGCAGCTTCCATCATTTCCTCTGGCGTGTTGACCAGCCCGTGCCGCGTATAGCGGATCATCGGGACAATCGCGTAGGCACAAATTGCGAGGAACGCTGAAAATTCGCCGATCTGGAACACCATCAGCACGGGGATCAGGAACACAAACAATGGAATCGTCTGCAACATATCGCAGATCGGGCGAACCACTTTCCAAACCGGCTCCCAAACAGCGCTGGCAAGGCCGATCAGGCCTCCGACCACTGCGCAGGAAAACACTGCCGCACCACTGAGGTAGAGCGACAGAAGCGCCCTTTCCCAAAGACCCGAAACGAGAATGGTGCAAAGAAGCCCCACGCAAAGCGCCGCAAGACGCCACCCACCTGCGACCCAGCCCAAAGCAGCTGCGCCAGTCAGCACAAAGGGCCAAGGCAGGTTGGCAATGCCTGTTTCCAGCATGCCAATCAGGATCAGAACAATCAGCCCACCCGTTAGCCGCCCGCGCCACGCCATCAAAAGCACAATCACGGCACCTACGGCAAACAGGCCATAGCTCATGCCCGCTGTCCACTGAAAGCCCCAGGTGAAAGGCAGAACTGCCTGATCCAGCCCGATCCGCAACGGCAGCAGCACATAGAACAGCGAGTTGTTCTTAAGCGCATCCAGCCACGGGCCGTTGTTTTGCGTAAACGCCGTCAGGCCGCTGTCCACAGCTTCGGCCATGGGGTCCAGTAGGGTCAGTTCGGACGGGTTCGGCAGCCACGCCCAGAAGGCAGCCGTGAAGATAATAGCAAAGCCCAGCATGGCCCAGACAACGCGGCTGTCATAGCGTTTGCGCTCGGTTGCCAGCGTGCCGCTCATCCGGTCGATCACCACGGCAAAGACCACGATGACCAGACCCGCCATCAGCGATTCACCGAACTGGGCTTTGCGCATGGTAAGCAGAACTTCCCAGCCGATGTCGTTGAAACCTCCGATGACGGCGGCAATGATGACCATCGACAGAGCGGCCATTAGACATTGGTTCACACCGACCATGATCTGCGTTGTGGCAGCAGGGATTTCGACCTGAAACAATTGCTGGAACCGGGTGCCACCAGACATGATGGCGGCTTCTTTGATCTCGGGCTCTACCCGCTCCAGACCCAACATCACATTGCGCGCCATCGGCGGCGCGGCGTAGATGGCCGAGGCGATCAGACCAACAACAGGCCCAAAACCGAACAGCAACAACAGCGGTGTCAGATACGCAAAGGTCGGCACCGTCTGCATTACATCCAGAACAGCCTGCACAAAGGTTTTTACCTTCGGCACTTCATTGGCCAGGATGCCTATGCCACCACCCAGTAGCAGTGCCACCGGGACCGACACGGCAACAAGGGCCAGCGTATTCATACTCTCAGCCCAATAGCCCGACGCCAGTACAAAACTGAGCCCCAGAAAACCCAACGCCGCCATGGGCAAGCCGCCCAGATACCACCCCAACGCGGTCACAATCCCGATCAGGATGGGCCATGGCGTATTGCCCAGCACGAAATTCGCCCAGTTCATTGGATAGGTCATCATGTCCGAGAACAACCGCATCGCCGGTTTGATCAGGTTGAGAAACCAGTCAAGAAATGCACCAACCCATTGGGTTGCAGGCAGTTCCCATGCGGCAGGCCATTTGACCAGCCACGGGGCGATACCCTCAAGCGCAAGGCAAACCGCTCCGACGATAACTGTGATCAGCGCGGCTTTCGCGCCCGCTGTCACCTGCGCGCTGCGTTGCGCCGGAAGATCAGTGACAGCGGTCATGCTTCATCCACCTGCAATGCAGCGGCCAGATCCGAGGGATGAACCGTGCCGACGACATTGCCGCTGGCATCCCGCACCGGCACGGGCTCGTACAATTCCATGCAATGTGCAAGGGCCGCGTCCAGCGTCATCGAAGTGGTCAGGCCGGGATCGTCCGGGCCACATTCCGCCTCGCTCCGCATGACCGAAGCGACCTTGGCGTGCTGACCCTTGGCCACGTCCTTGGAAAACTCGCGCACATAATCATCAACCGGTCGAAGCACGATATCAGTTGGGGTACCGATCTGAACGATCTTGCCGTCGCGCATGATCGCGATGCGGTCAGCGAGTTTCAGCGCCTCTTGAATATCGTGGGTGATGAAGACGATGGACTTCTTCAATGTCGCCTGAATGCGCAGAAATTCGTCTTGCAACTGGCGACGGATCAACGGGTCAAGAGCCGAGAACGGCTCGTCCAGAAACCAGATATCGGGGTTCACGGCCAAGGACCGCGCAATTCCCACACGCTGACGCTGACCACCTGAAAGCTGGCGGGGGAAACTGTCTTCGCGCCCTTCCAGACCGACGAGTGAGATGACTTCCTGCGCCCTTGCCAGACGTTCCTTTTTGCTCACGCCCTGCACGCGCAGCGGATAAGCGACGTTTTCGGCAACGGTCATGTGCGGGAACAGGCCAAAGTGCTGGAACACCATACCCAGCTTTTTGCGACGCAACTCGGTCAAGGCCTTCTTTGAGGCTCCGATGACATTTGCGCCGTCGACCCGAATCTCGCCACCCGTACCGGGCAACAGTTGCGAGATACAACGGATCAACGTGGATTTACCCGAGCCTGACAGGCCCATGATGACGAACAGTTCGCCTTCTTTGACCTCGAAATTGGCATCCTGCACCGCCGGGATGAATCCGTTTTCCCGCAGATCGGAGGCGGCCTTATCAGCGTCATTCCCTGACCGAGACAGCGCGTCGGTCAGGGCCTTTTCAGCGCCGGGGCCAAAGACCTGCCAGAGGTTCTGGCAGGCAATGGCTGGCATAGTCGCGTCAGTCACTTACGTGCTCACTGCGTCGCTGCGTCAACAACCGGACGCCACTTGCCTTCGTTTTCGGCCATCCACGCAGCAACAACTTCTTCGACCTGACCGCCATCAACGTCGATCGCACCCATCATCGGTTGCTGGTCTTCAACCGCCAGTTGATAGTTTGACAGGATTTCATAAGCGGCGGGCCACTTGTCTTCCATACCGCTCCAGCTGGCCTTGAAGATGCGAGACGGCGAGAAATCGCAGTCATTCACTGCATTGGGGTTCGGGCCCCAGGCCGGATCATTAAAGCACGCCTCTTCTCCCGCAGGCAGGTCGACGAACTGAACGTCGTAGGCCGACATCGCCCAATGCGGCTGCCAGAAGGTGATCAGCAGCGGTGATTTACGCTCGGTCGAGGCGCGCAGCTCGGCGATCAGGGCACCCTCGGACCCCGCAGGCACGGCTTTAAAAGGCAGTTCCAGGCCGGTCATGCGGTCTGCGCCGGGTGTGCCCCAATCGGCCGGATAGTCGACAAGACGACCACCGGGCAGAGTTTCAGCGGTTGCGAAAACCTGCGCACAATCCTTCAGTGCCTCCCACGCGGGCAGGCCCGGGCACAGATCCGCCACGTGTGCCGGGTACGCAATGCCCTCTTTGGCATCCAAGCCCAAATCACCGATTTCAACCACGGTGCCTTCGTCGATCTTCTTGGCATATTCGTCTGACACGTTGGACGACCAGATTTCCAGTGTCGCGTCGATGTCGCCATCGGCCAGCGCCTGGAACTGGTTCATCATGCCCGCTGTCACATATTCGACCTTGTACCCAGCTGACTTGAGCATCTCACCCGCCACATGCGTTGTCACATGTTGACCGGTCCATTCATTGATCGCCAGTTTGATCGGCTCATCCACAGCGCCCATGTCCGCCGCCTGCACCGCACCTGCAACGCTCAGAGCCATAAGGCTTACACTCAGTTTCTTCATGGACTTTCTCCCAGTCTTAATTGTTTCCTGAACCCGGTTAGGACCTTCCTGCCGGGTCTCTTGTTTGACGACACCATCATGTCGCAACATGCACAAACTTTGTCGGAAAAGGAAAGTGTGGCGATTGTGAAAAGCAAAGTCTTTCGCCTTGCTCTTTCTTTTTCGCTCCACTTAAGCGCACTTGCGGCGCTCAACCCGACCTGTCCCATGCCCCTGTTGCCCACACGGGACATTGACTGACGAGTCAATCAAAACCAAATTTCGGCCGTTTGTCGAGAAATACTTTACAAAAGCCCGTTTTTTCATCGTCAAGGTCAAAGCCCGTTATCCACCAATTCAATGCGCAAGAACTGATTCCCCATTGCAAAACCGGAACAAACGATAAACATTTTCAGCATAACCTTGAGATTGAACAAATGCGCACCTTTGACGAAATCTTCAACATCTCAGCATCACGGCACGGCGGGCCGGATGCATTGCAAGCCATGCTGCACAAACCCAAAAGCCCTGAGGAACTGGCAGAAATACCCGAAGATCGCTGGCTTGCCATGTTAACCAAATGTGTTTTTCAGGCCGGGTTCAACTGGAAGGTCATCGAGAACAAATGGGATGGTTTCGAGGTGGCATTTGACGGGTTCGACGTGGGTCGATGCGCGTTTATGGATGACGAAAAATTCGATGCGTTGCTGCAAGACAAACGAATCGTTCGTAACGGCACCAAGATCGCAGCCGTTCGTGACAATGCCGCGTTTCTGATGGAACTGCGCGAAGAAGGCGGCGCGGGCAAAGTACTGGGGGGCTGGCCCTCGGCAGATTACATCAACTTGCTGGCACTGCTGGCCAAGCGCGGATCGCGGCTGGGCGGTGCGTCTGCCCAATACGCGATGCGTTTCATGGGACGTGACAGTTTTATTCTGTCCCAAGACGTTACCGCCCGGCTGATCGCCGAAGGCGTGATCGACAAACCTGCCACGTCCAAAAAGGCGATGTTGGCCGTTCAGCAAGCCTTTAACACCTGGATGGATCAATCCGGACGATCCTTGACCGAAATCAGCCGGGTTCTGGCCATGAGCGTTTGAAAACGGTTTGCTGAACGGGCGCAGCAGACTAGGATTCTTCATATGGTTCTGCGCGTTTTTCTAGTTTCTCTCTTATTTCTATCGTCCTGCGGGCGTCCGCTGACAGAACCAGAGCGCGTGTTTGCAGAGAGCATTAAAGGCGACACACTGAATCTGGATAATGTACGATTGGTCGAAGGTGCCCCGGTCGCTACGGTCACGTATTTCCGGGAAGAACGCCCACGTTTGGCCTGCCGTGAGCTTATTTTGCCGCCAGTCGAAGCGGGGTTTGTCACCGGCAAGCCCGCTGCCGTCGCCCTGTTCAACAAGGTCTATTTTGCACGCGACTGGTATCTGGAAGACTACATGACCGACTTCCCCGATCAGATGAACCTAATCGCCGCGATGCTGCTGGCCCATGAACTGACCCATGTCTGGCAATGGCAGAATCGCAAAACCACCGGCTATCACCCCCTGCGGGCAGCGGCAGAGCATGGCGGGCGGCGGGATCCGTATCTGTTCGATCTGGACACCTCGCCTGACTTTTTGTCCTACGGCTTCGAACAGCAGGGCGCGATCGTCGAAGAATACGTTTGCTGCCGTGCGCTGGACCCTCAGGCCGAACGCACAGCAAGGCTCCACACTATGTTGGGCGCACATTTCGACCTGTCTCCGTTGCCGGAAAAAGGGCGTGAACGAGCGGTTCTTTTGCCGTGGAGCGAAGCCGAAGTAGACGGGATTTGCAGTCAGTCCTGAAGCGTTTCCAGATAGGCCACCAGATCCACAATAGGCTGGCTTGTCAGGATCGGCTGTCCCTGAGGTGTCTTCATCGATGTGTCCTGCCCATCAAAATACGGGCCATACACCGGCATCGGGCTGCCGTGGCTGACCAAAGGGTCCCGTCCATCGATCCGGCCAACTACGCGGGCGGTTGGGAAAAGACCATCCTGGCCGGATAAATCGGTCAAATCAGTCGGCTGCACGACCAACACACTGGCCATAGGCCCCTGCCCGGTCGCATCAATCCCATGACAGGTTGCACAATAGTGCATGTAAAGTTCTTGTCCGATCTTGGCGTCCTGCGCCAAAGCGGCCTGAGACGATACGACTGAAACCGACAATACCAGCGCACCAAGGGTTGCCTTGAACATCCTATCCTCCTGTCAAGATTGACAATTGAAGGGTTGCCCGGCGGATGTCTTGGCGCAATGATCCAGATCAACGCAGGCGGAGGGCACGGGCCATGACACAATACGCAGCCATTATGCTGGCAGCCGGGATCGGCGTTCCCATCCTTGCGGCGTTGAACGCGGCCCTAGGCAAGCTGATTGGCTCACCAACCACCGCCGCCGTGATCCTGTTTGCGATCGCCTTTATCGCGTCGGCCTTAGTGATGCTTCTTTTTCCGGGTCTCGAAGCGCTTTCCAAGGTGGCTGCGACCCCGAAACACTTGTTGCTGGCCGGTGTTCTGATCTCGTTCTATGTTCTGTCGATCACCCACGTGGCCCCGCACTTCGGTGTCGGTAACGCGGTTTTCTTTGTATTGCTGGGGCAATTGATCAGCACAGCGGCGATTGACCATTTCGGCCTATTTGGCGCTCAGATCACGCCGCTGACATGGATACGAGCCGGCGGAATCGCCGTAATGGCCATAGGCGTTGCGATCACGCAACTGGCCTGAGCACCCCGCCCTCAAGCTTGACCATGCGGTCCATACGAGCCGCCAGATCCAGGTTGTGGGTCGCAATCAAGGCCGAAAGCCCTTCGTCGCGCACTAGTGCCATCAGCGCGTCAAAAACCTGATCCGAGGTTTCCGGGTCCAGATTGCCGGTCGGCTCATCCGCCAACAAAACACGCGGTGCGTTGGCCAGCGCCCGGCAAAAGGCCACACGCTGTTGTTCCCCGCCCGACAACGCCGCAGGGCGGTGGCTGGCACGTGGGGCGACGCCAACCCGATCCAGAAGGTCCATAGCCCGTGCCTGCGCAGCTTTTTCAGAAACGCCATTCGCCAGTTGTGGCAGGGTGACGTTTTCCAAAGCTGTGAATTCGGGCAGGAGGTGGTGAAACTGATACACGAACCCGACGTCCCGCCGACGTAGTGCAGTTCTGGTACGATCACCCTTGCCGGTCACGCCCTGACCGGCAATCTCGACCGAACCTTCATCGGGCCTATCCAACAGGCCCGCGATGTGAAGAAGCGTTGATTTGCCCGCACCTGACGGAGCAACCATCGCAACGGCCTCCCCCGCGCGTAAGTCCAGATCGACCCCACGCAGTACCTGCACCTCGCCCGGTGTGCCCTTTAGGTAGGTTTTGGTCAGCCCGCTCAGACGCAATGTGACATCACTCATAACGCAACGCCTCGACCGGGTTCAGCCGTGCCGCACGACGGGCTGGGAAAAAGGTGACGATGAAAGACAGGCCAAGCGACAGGCCGATGGCCTTGAGCACGTCACTCAGGTGCAACTCGGCCGGTAAAGCGTAAATGCCGCGGATCGACGGGTCCCAGACACCACCGCCCATCACGTAATTCACAAAAGAAAAGATCGGATCGATGTAGATTGCGAAAAGGCATCCCAGAATAACACCCATCGCCGTGCCTATCAGGCCGGTGAATGCACCGCAGATGAAAAAGACCCGCAGAACGGACCCTTCGCTCAGGCCGATGGTCCGCAGGATGCCGATGTCTCGACCCTTGTTTTTGACCAGCATGATCAGGCCCGAAACGATATTCATCGCGGCAATCAGAACCAGAATCGAAAGGATGATGAACATCACGTTGTCTTCAACTTCCAGCGCGCGAAGAAAGCCGCCGGACGCATCCTGCCATGTCCATATCTGACTGCGTTCGCCCGAGGCCTCAATGATCGAAATCAGAATTGGACCCAGACTTTCCGGCTGCTGCACCATCACTTCGATCTCATCCGCAACACCTTCACGGTTGAAGAAACTCTGAGCTTGCGAAAACGGCATATACACGCGGGTGCGGTCGATGTCGTAGCGACCAGCTGAAAACACATAGACAACGCGATACGCGTTTACACGCGGTGAAGTGCCAAAGGCGGTCTTGACCCCATTTGGCGAGGTCAGCTTGACGACATCCCCCACGGTGGCTCCGATACTGCGCGCAACACCGGATCCAATGGCGATGACATCTTCACCTGTTTGAAACTCTGTCAGATCGCCTGCGGCCTGCTCTGCCTGGGCGATACCCGGCAAATCGAACAGATCGTCGGGTCGGATGCCAAACACCTCAACCCCACTGCTGCGGTCGCGATTGGTGATCAACACCTGCCCTTTGACCAAAGGCGCAGCCCGTTCAACTCCGGCGACCTGTGCGATCCGGGCTGCGCGATCTTCGTAATCGGCTATCGTTCGGTCGACCCGACCCTGATCATCAATTTCCCCGGACGAATAGACTGTCACATGTGCGTTGGCACCCAGAATTGTGCCCACAAATTCCGCACGGAAGCCCGACCGAACCGCCAACGTCGCAATCAGTGCGAACACTGCAAGCGTGATACCGATCAGAGATATCCACGTCATCACACTGACACCACCTTCAGCCCTGCGGGCCCGAAGGTAACGCCAAGCGATCTTCCATTCAAAAGGGGCAAAGGGCGGGGGTGTCTTGGCCATGCCTGCTCCGGGGTGTTTCTTGTTTGCGGCGACAGTTTCGGCATTTCTCCCGATGGTCAAGCCGGTAGTCGCAAAGACCCCATACCTCGGCCCGAATGAGCCGCATTGATTCGGTTCACCACAGATACGTCGCCGCAAAATGGATGACTTCGAAACGTAGCGTTATACCATGAGTTGTGAAGACCTTCACAGACACGACCGGATTGTTTCAGTTATGAAGTTAATCATCGCGCTTCGTGAGTCTGTGAATCGAAAAGGCAACAATGATGGCGAAATTTTATTACTCATTTTGATTATTTTTGGAAACTTTGTCACCCTAACTACGGGGGAACACATTTAACGAGCGGGGGTCGCTCAATGAATTTTCAAATTTCTACCAATGGCGCGGGCTCAATTCCGACTCGCAGGGCATCAACAGAACTGGATTGTGAAACAGCAGCACTGCTGCGCGCGGCCATTCGGCCGATCTTTGTCAGCGCGGCAAGCTGGAGCAATTTGGCAGACATCCTAAAAGAAAAAGGATATCGACTGGTGTTTCGCCAGGGCCGTTTGTGCATCACGGATCGAACAACCGACGCACGCGTTTGTGGGCTACGGTTTCTGGGCCTCGAGTTTCGTGAACTGGTCAGCCGTCTGGGTCGTCCCATTGTTGTCGCTCGAGGCGACGACGCCGATGGCGACGTTCTGGCAGAGCGTCCGACACCAGACCAAAATTAAGGCCCGGGCCGGTCGCTTTGCTTTGGCCTCAGTTAGCGGCCAGATCAGATGTACTCGGCGTGACTGACAGCGCAGCATCCGATGATCGCGATCAGGCGATCTGCTGATAGATTTCTGCAACTTTGGTGACAGCCGCTTCGGGGCTTAGCTCTTCGCTTTCACCAGTGCGGCGGCAAGTCAGTTCAACCACACCATTCTTCAGACCACGTGGACCCACGGTGATGCGCCAAGGCAGACCGATAAGGTCCATGGTTGCAAACTTGCCCCCAGCCCGTTCTTTTCGATCATCATACAACGGCTCCAGACCCAAAGCGGTCAGCGCCGAATATATCTTGTCACAGGCCGCATCTGCTTGTTCATCACCCTGTTTCAGATTCACGATACCGCAGTGGAACGGCGTTACTCCCTCGGGCCAAATGATGCCCTTATCGTCATGGCTTGCTTCGATGATCGCACCTACCAAGCGGCTGACGCCGATACCGTGGCTGCCCATGTGTACCGGAACCGGTTTGCCATCAGGGCCCTGTACGGTCGCGCCTAGAGGTTCGGAGTATTTGGTGCCGAAATAGAAAATCTGCCCGACCTCAATACCACGTGCAACGCGACGGCGCTCCTCGGGGATCTGGTTGAAAAGCGCCGCGTCATGCGTTTCGTCGGTACGCGCGTATTTCGAAGTGAACTCTTCCAGTATGGCCTGGCATTGTTCACGGCTGTCATAGTCGATCTCGCGGTCTCCGAATGTCAGGTCGGTGACGGCACTGTCATAGAAGACCTCGGATTCACCGGTATCAGCCAGCACAAGGAATTCGTGCGTGTCATCGCCACCAATGGGGCCTGAATCGGCGCGCATCGGGATCGCCTGCAGACCCATGCGTTCGTAAGTGCGCAGATAGCTGACCAGATGGCGGTTATATGCGTGCAGCGCATCTTCCTTGGTCAGGTCAAAATTGTAGCCGTCTTTCATATAGAACTCGCGGCCCCGCATCACGCCAAAACGCGGGCGGATTTCATCGCGGAACTTCCACTGGATTTGATACAGCGTCAGCGGCAGATCTTTGTAGCTGCTTACGTGACCGCGGAAAATATCTGTCACCAGTTCTTCCGCCGTGGGCGTAAACAACATGTCCCGGTCATGCCGGTCCTTCATCCGCAGCATTTCCTGACCGTAATCGTCATAGCGACCGGATTCGCGCCACAGATCGGCCGATTGCAAAACCGGCATCTGTATCGCGATATGGCCCGCGCGCGCCTGTTCTTCGTGCACGATGTTTTCCAGCTTGCGCAGCACTTTGAAACCCATCGGCAACCACGAATAAATCCCGGCCGCAGCCTGCTTGATCATCCCGGCACGTAGCATCAGCCGGTGGCTGACAATCTGAGCCTCAGACGGGTTTTCCTTGAGAACGGGCAGAAAGTAACGGCTCAGGCGCATAGGTGGACCTTCAAAGGTAAGAAATCGACTGCACAGGTGATTATTCCAAAGCCCCGCCGGGGGCAATCGGACATTGGCGTTTTTGCGACTTCGCGTCAGTCGGTTTTTTGATTGACCCGCCAATTGAGAATTTCAATTGTAACGGAACTGCTAATTCCACGAGGCGCCGATGCAAACAATTCAGGAACCCGCCCGCCAAATCCCTGTCATCCATCAGACCGACGTGTTGGTTGTTGGCTCTGGTCCCGCAGGGTTGGCCGCAGCACTGGCGGCGGCGCGGGCCGGGGCCGAAGTATCTCTGGTCGACCGCTTTGGTTGCATGGGCGGCAACATCACTGCTGTGGGTGTCGAGGGTTTCGCATGGTATCGCCATGAGCAAACCATTGAGGCTGGCGGAATCGGGATGGAATTCGAAACCCGCGCCAAGGACATGGGCGCGGCGGTGCCTGAAAGCCAGTCGCTCAGTTATG
The DNA here is from genome assembly GCF_013034475.1 of Ruegeria sp. HKCCA6837. Classification (NCBI taxonomy): domain Bacteria; kingdom Pseudomonadati; phylum Pseudomonadota; class Alphaproteobacteria; order Rhodobacterales; family Roseobacteraceae; genus Ruegeria; species Ruegeria sp. HKCCA6837. The sequence goes on along the minus strand of NZ_WQGD01000006.1, from coordinate 99,127 downwards.
AACTGGACAGCGAAGGGTTCAAACTGGTGGCCGACAAGCTGGTCGAAGAGGCAGGCGTGCACCCAATGCTTCATCGCCAGTTCGTCGCCCCCATCATGGATGGCGACCGGATCACCGGCATCATCACCGAATCCAAGGCGGGGCGCGAGGCGATCCTGGCCAAAGTGGTAATCGACGCCACCGGCGACGCAGATGTGGCGCACCGCGCAGGCGCACCGACCCACAAGACCCCACGCGAAGACATGATGGCCGCCTCGGTCATGTTCCATCTGGCCGGTGTCGACAAGCGCGCCTTCATGGAGGGCGTGAAAGCCGACCCGCAAACCTATAAGGACTGGGGCGGCGGCGGTGAGTGGAATATTGAGACCAGCGGCAAAGAGGACGACATGTTCTCGCCCTTTGTTCACAAACCGTTCCAGCAGGCGATTGATCAAGGTCTGATCCCCCCGCATCTCAACACCATCGCGGGCACCTGGGGCGCAATGCATGACACGGGTGAGCTGACGTATATGAACCTCATCCATCTAGCCGAGATCGACGGGACCGACCCTGACAGCCTGACACGCGGTGAGATCGAAGGCCGCCGACAGTCGATGTTAGCCATCGATGCCCTACGAAGGTTCATGCCCGGATGCGAAAACGCGCGGCTTCGGAACTTCGGAATGACTATGGGCATCCGCGACACCCGCAAGATCGATGCCCTGTACAACATGACAGAAAACGACGCCCGCCATCAGGGTCGGTTTGAAGATACCATTGGCATTTATCCCGAATTCATAGACGGCTATGGCATTTTGATCCTGCCCACCACGGGGCGGTACATGCAGGTTCCCTATCGCTCGATGTTGCCCAAAGGGGTCAAGGGCCTGCTGGTCGCGGGCCGGTCGCATGGCGCGGACCGAGTGGCTCATGCCGCCACGCGCAACATGGCCTGTTGCGCCGTCATGGGTCAGGGTGCAGGCATTGCGGCCGCTCTTTCACTCAAAAGCAATCAGGACCTGGACCAGTTGAATTTGGCACCTGTTCACACGGAACTGGAACGCCAAGGGGTCAGGATTCACTAATGGACAGCATTCCAACAATCGACATCTCGCCTCTGACCGAACCGAAAACCGATGCATACGAAGCAACGGTGCGACACATCCTTGAGGCTTGTGCCGGGATCGGGTTTCTGTCCATCACCGGGACAGGCGTGACTCGGGAAACCGTTGATCAAGTCAGACGAACGACCCGAGACATCTTTGCCATCGATGAGTCGCGCAAATGGGATCAGGCCATCACCCGCGAAAACTATCGCGGCTATATACCCATGGGCTTTTTCACGCCCAATGATGGTTCGGGCAAGGCCGACAAATATGAAGGGTACAAGCTGCACCACGAGGTTGCAGAAGACGCGCCGATACGTGCGGACTGTGCTCTGTACGGACCAAACCTCTGGCCGGATGACGTGCCAAGTGCCAAGGCGACCATTCTGGACTATTGGGCCCAACTGGATCGCGTTACCGATCTGTTGCTCGGCGCATTAGAAAACGGTCTGGGTTTGAAGCCCGACGCGCTGCGCAGCGCGTTCCAGGACCCGATGACCAACATGACCCTGCTACACTACCCGCCGCAGGCTGCGGACGAGGCGGGCTATGGTATCCATCCGCACAAGGATACTGACGCGCTGACCATCATCGCCCCTGATCCGGTGGGTGGACTTGAAGTTCAAACGCGCGGCGGAGGATGGATCACGCCGGACTGCCCACCCGGCGGCTTTATTGTCAACATTGGCGACATGCTAGAGCTATGGTCAGGCGGGCGATTGAAATCCACACCACATCGGGTGGTAAACCGGTCAGGCAAAGAGCGGCACTCTTTCCCTTACTTCGCCGTCCCCCGCCATGATGTTATCGTCGAGCCGTTGCTGCCCACGCTACCTGGTTTCGACCGCCCTGCTGTCCATTGCGGACATTGGTCTGCAGAAATCTGGCGTACCAATTGGCCTGATGAAGCCGCAGACGAGGACACGCCTGAACTGGGGACGCTACAGGACTAACCGCCGCAATTTCAGGCCACATGAAGCGCTTGCATCATGGAGCTTGATACGCCAAGAACACCGTCAATGACCTGCCAAAAGGGGATTGCGATGGCATTGCCGGTTAAGGATCAACTAAGGTACTGGGGCGTTGCCGCTGCGGTTTTTGCGTTGATCCTCTGGGCCTTGGGAGACGTCCTGCTGCCGTTTGTGATCGGCGGCGCCATTGCCTATTTCCTTGATCCTGTTGCAGATCGACTTGAGCGGCTTGGCCTTTCGCGCATGGCGGCCACAGCTATCATCACGGTTGTGGGCGTATTGGGGTTCGTGTTGGCAATCCTGATGGTCGTACCCGCTTTGATCACGCAGCTATTGGACCTGGTTGATGTCTTGCCGGCCCTGTTCAAAGAGTTGCGCGGCTTTATCGAAAAACAGTTTCCGTCCCTTTTGGATCGGGAATCAAGCACGCACCAGATGTTGGTATCTTTTGGCGATACGTTGAAGTCCAAGACAGGGGATGTTCTGCAGACGGTGCTGACCTCTCTGGGGTCCGCAATCAACATTGTGGTTCTGCTGGTCATCGTACCGGTTGTCGCGGTCTATATGCTGTTGGACTGGGACCGCATGATCGCTCGCATCGGAGAGCTTTTGCCACGCGACCACGCCCCAACCATCAAGCGGCTGGCGGTCGAGATTGACGCCGTTTTGGCCTCTTTCGTGCGCGGGATGGGTACCGTTTGCCTTATCCTTGGCACATATTACGCGGTCGCCTTGATGCTGGCAGGTCTGCAATTTGGCTTGATTGTCGGATTCATCGCAGGGTTGGTCACGTTCATTCCTTATCTGGGCGCCTTGATTGGTGGAACGCTGGCCATTGGGCTCGCGCTGTTTCAGTTCTGGGGCGATTGGGCACATATCGGTTTGATTGCGGGCATCTTTGCCATTGGCCAGGTCACCGAAGGGAATTTCCTGACACCCAAATTGGTCGGCAACTCTGTAGGGTTACACCCGGTCTGGCTGCTGCTGGCGCTTTCGGTCTTTGGCGCATTGTTTGGCTTTGTCGGTATGCTGATCGCAGTCCCCGTCGCAGCAGCGCTTGGCGTGCTGGCGCGGTTTGCAACTTCGCTGTATCTGGACAGCAGACTTTACACCGGTCTTGAAAGTCAGGATCAGGAAACCGAGTAAATGGCCCGACAACTCAGCTTTGACCTGCCCGCCAAAACTGCGCTTGGGCGTGAGGATTTCTTTGTCTCGCCTTCCAATGCTCTGGCGGTTGCGATGATTTCGGCAACATCTTGGCCCGGAAACAAGCTGGTACTCAGCGGACCGGCGGGCGCGGGCAAAACTCATCTGGCGCATGTCTGGGCCGCTGAAACCAGTGGACAGATCATTCAGGCAGCAGACCTGCGCTATGACGACGTACCTGATCTGGCGCGAGGACCGATCGCCGTCGAAGATGTACCCATGGTCGCCGGGGATTTGGAACAGCAGAAAACACTGTTTCACCTGCACAATCTGGTGCTGGCCGAAGGGCGTGCCTTGTTAATGACCGGCAGGCTTGCACCGAAATTTTGGGAACTGCCCCTAGCGGATCTTCAAAGCCGCGTTGAAGGGGCCCATCACGTCGCATTGGACCCGCCCGACGACGCGCTTCTGGGCGCGGTGCTGGCCAAACTGTTTGTGGATCGTCAGTTGAATCCTGGCCCCGAAGTCATCGCTTATCTCGTGAAACATATGGATCGACGGTTTGAAACCGCTGCAAACGTTGTTGCGCAACTCGACCATCTGGCATTAGCGGAAAAGCGTGACATCACACGTGCCTTGGCCGTTCGGGTTTTGAACACAAGCCCGGACGAGGTCGACACGGGTGATTGACCCGCAAGCTCCAATTTCGCATCCTCTGACTGCACTATCTGGAAGACACATGGATCAGACCGTCGAAACCGACATCCCGGACTGGGGACCTTTCGGAAAACCTTTGTTCGACGACCCTGGCACACGTGCCCTGTCGCGGGTCGGAGTGGTCGATGTGGGATCGAACTCGGTTCGGATGGTGATCTTCGACGGCGCAGCCCGGTCGCCGGCTTATTTTTACAACGAAAAGGTGATGTGCGAACTGGGCGCGGGCCTGTCCGAGACGGGCCGGTTAAACCCACGCGGGCGTGACCGTGCACTGGCGGCGCTGCGGCGATTCCAGCATCTGGCGATGGATCTGGATCTGCCCGGGCTGCATGTGGTGGCCACGGCTGCGGTGCGTGAGGCCGAAGACGGCCCGGATTTCTGCGCACAGGTCGAAGCAGAAACCGGGTTGCTTGTGGCCGTAATCGACGGCGCGGAAGAGGCACGTCTGTCGGCACAAGGCGTGTTGCTAGGCTGGCCCGGTGCGTACGGCCTGATCTGCGACATTGGCGGCTCGTCGATGGAATTGGCCGAAATCGGCGATGGTCAGGTCGGTCGCCGTGTGACCTCAGCCCTAGGCCCTCTGAAGCTGCGCGACATCAAAGGCGGGCGACGAGCCCGAAAGGCGCATATCAAGTCAACAATGGAAGAGCTGCGCGATCAGATGGGTCCGCAGCGAGATCGCCTGTTTCTGGTCGGAGGCAGTTGGCGAGCTTTTGCGCGACTGGACATGCTGCGGCGGGGTTATCCACTGAACGTGCTGCACGAATACCGAATGACCACCAAACAAGTGCGCGATACCATCAAGTTCATAGAAAAAAGCGACTACGAAAAACTGCGTGGCGAGGCTGGGGTCTCAAGCTCTCGTATGTCGCTGATTCCTTATGCAATGGATGTTCTGGCCCGGCTGATCCGAACCTTCAAACCCAAGGATATCGCGATTTCGAGCTATGGCATCCGCGAAGGGTTGCTGTATGAACAGATGCCGCAGGAACTGCGGGACCGCGACCCCCTGATCGAAGCCAGCCGCTTTTCCGAAGCAAAGGATGCGCGTCTGCCTGGTTTTGGCCGCAACTTGTATGACTTTGTCATGCCGCTGTTCAAATCTGCCCCGCCCAGCCGCGTACGCCTGATTCAGGCCGCGTGCCTGCTGCACGATGTCAGTTGGCGCGCTCATCCCGATTATCGGGCCGAGGTTTGCTTTGACAATGTCACTCGCGCCAATCTTGGGGGTTTGAAACATTCCGAGCGTGTCTTTATCGGGTTGGCCCTGCAACATCGTTACAAGAACAAACGCGAAGGCAACCGGTTTACGCCCCTGTATGAGTTGCTAGACGAGAAAGACCAGAAGCAGGCCGAAATTCTGGGAAAAGCCATGCGATTTGGCGCAATGCTCTGGATGCACAACGAAGCCAATATGGGGCGCCTGAAATTCTATCCGAAAAAGCGCGAGTTAGAACTGTATTTACCCGAGGCTGCGGCACCTTTGTTCAGCGAAGTGGCCGAGGCACGCCTGAACTCGCTGGCAAGCGCCCTGAAAGCGGGAACGCAGGTGATCATCAAGGGCTGAGGCAAACTCAGATATCAGTTGTGCCCTCGGGGTTCTCTTCGTCCTTGTTTTCATGTTCAGGCAGGTCTTCAACCGGCTTTTTGCGGATGATGATGTCGCCATTGGGCAGGATTTCGGGTGCCTCATAGGCGCTCCAATCCTTGACCTGAGCTGCCAGTTCCGCCAGCGCCGGGCCCATCTCTTGCAAGAACGACTGCATGGCTGGGCCGAACTCATCCGCCAATCCAAGCAAGTCATCCAGCGCCGGTTCCATTTCCTTGCGCAGCCCTTCGAAGAATAACTCGGCTCCCTGCTCCATCAGGGATTTTCCAGTGTCTTCTTGGGCCGAAGCTGGCATTGCAAATGATGCCAACACGATGCTGATCAGAACAATCCGTTTCATATCCTTGATATAAACCTTTGGGCAGAGGCTGCAAAGATCACAGATCAATATCCAGAGTGACCGGAAAATGATCCGAAGCTGTCAACAGCGCTTGCCGCATTTCGGGTTCAGACCAACAAACAGTATCCCGAAATGGGTGCCAAATACGCCAGACGGGATCAAAGGCACGCAAATCTTGGGAAATCATGATGTAATCCAGAAGCGCCTCCAGAAATCGGCCCTCTTCGGGGGGCGCAAAGCGCGCAGTGGACGGGATCGAACCTGGCCGAAATTCATGTGCCCTGACCGCGTGCGGATCATACAGCCCGGACTGCAGCAAAATCTCAACAGATGAATGCCCAAAGAGGTGTTCAAATTCATCCAGCCCCGGCCCGTCATTCAGATCCCCCAGCAAAATGACTGACTCGTCCTGTTCTAAATGCGCCTCAACCCTTCGGGCCAGCCAAACCGCCTGTGCAAGCTGCTTACGACGGTTGGCAATCGAGATTCGGATCGCTTCGTCCCTGGACTCTGCCCCATGCGGCGCCTTTGATTTCAGATGTGCTCCAATAAGCCTGACTTCATTGCCTGCCTTAGTCGTCAGCGCCAGTTCCATTGGCGGTTTGGAAAACTCAACAATGTCTTCGGTCGCGTCAACATCCAGATCAATTCTGAATTCACCGTCGAACCGAGGAGCCGACCCGTCTTCAATGCCCCCTTTTGGATCGTGACGTGCGCTCAGAACAGTTCTGTCAAACAGCAGTGCCAATTCCTGATGTGTGTCATTGGCAAAGCCCATCACCGCATCGGCGGTGCGCAGTTCGAATGCCTCGGCAAAGCCTTGCAAAGCACGCACTGTATTTTGTCGTTTGCCGGTGTTCGGTGCCTCGACAATCAGCACTGCATCGGCATCCATCGCGGTTAGAACCTTGGCAATTGCCTCAACTTGCTGCGCTTTGGTGACATCGTGCCTGCCGGACCAGCTGTCATCGACAATAAGGGCGTCATTCTTGTCGAAAAGATTGGCGAACCATTCGATATTATAGGTCGCCAACCGCATCCCCTCAGGCCGCCGCGCCGTTGATCTCGTCCCAGGCGCGATTAATGTCGATCATCTTCTTTTCAGCCAACCGGATCGCTTCTTCGGGGACCCCGCGTGCCATCATGGCGTCCGGGTGTGTCTCGCGCACCAGCTGACGCCAGACCTTGCGGATCTCGGCCACGGGCATATCCCGGGATACTCCCAGAACCACATATGGGTCGTTGGGTGCGTCCGGCACAAACCGCGCACGCAAGGCCAAAAACTGCGCATCTGTTTGGCCAAAGATGCGGCTGACCTCTTCTAAAAACTCATTCTCATTGGGATGATAGAACCCGTCGGCCATCGCAATGTGAAACAGCCCTTCCATCAGGTCGCACAGTGTGGTGCTGTCTTCGGAAAACATCCGGGCGATCTTGCGGGCATAATCCTGATACCCGGCCACATCCGTGCGCGCCATGTTGAAAACCCGCGCCGCGCCCTCCTCATCCTCGCGTGCAATCTGGAACACGTCGCGGAAGGCTGTGACCTCGTCCCGCGTCACCTGCCCGTCTGCCTTAGCCATTTTTGCGCCCAGCGCAATGACGGCAATCGTAAACGCCACCGAGCGTTCAGGCGGTGAGCGAAGCTTTTCAAAAACAGCGGTCAGGCTTTCGCCCTGTGCAAGTGCGCTAAGAGCGTCTGATATGCGAGTCCAAATCGACATGGGCGTACCCTAGCGCCACAATTCGGGACTGTCAGGTGCGATAGATCAATCCGGGGAAAGAATTTTCTGCATCAGCACAAGATCCAGCCACTGCCCCCATTTGTAACCGATTTGAGGCATAACCCCGACCTGTTCGAACCCCAACGCTGCGTGGAATGCAACAGCAGACGGGTTTGCGGATGAGATACCAGCAACCAAGACGTGGACCCCCTTGGCTCGCGCAGCTTTCTCCAGTGCGACCATCAGGGCGCGGCCCACGCCTTGGCCGCGCGCTTCAGGCGCCAATTGGATGGAGTGTTCGCAACTATGCGCATAACCCGGGCCCGAGCGGAAAGGTCCAAAGGTCGCAAACCCGACCACGCGGCCTTCAATTTCTGCAACCAGAAACCCGGGACCTCGGGCGTGGATATCTTCGGCGATACTCTCAGCGCTGCGAGTATCGGTGGTGAACGTGACCAGCGTCTCGCGAATGATCTGATTGGCGATCTCGGCAATCGCAAGCGCATCTGCTGGCTGTGCGGGGCGAACCTTCATTCCAACACGCGCAGACCGTGCGGGGTATCAACCTCGGCCCGCAAGGCAGCTGGCCCAGTGTCGAACACCACCCAGTCCAACGCGCCAAGATGTGTGGCCAGTGTCAGCGCATCCGGGTGGAACACGACCAGCCTGCGCAGGCGGCAACCGCTGTCTTGCAACATCTGCGCCGGGTGCAGATCGCCCTGCCACTGGATCAACGCGGGAAAAAGGTTGTCAAACGGAAGTCGGCCGGTCGGCGGCACGGCCATACGCCAACTCAGGGCACCACGAGTCAGATCAATCGGTGTCCCGATACCATCGGGAAACACCGACAGCGAGGCTTCGATGTCTGGCACGCGACAAATCCAGTTGCTCAAGCGGGGTTTGCCCGTAAACCGGTCCAGATCGAACCAGCGGGTTCGTTCTGGTTGGGGGGCGTCAGGATCGATGGAAATCGCCTCAAGATACAGACCATCCTTGAGCCCCAGCAGTCGATTATAGGTACCAAACTTCTCGTGCTTGCCGCCCGCCTGCAACGCAACGCCCAAAGCCTGTTCGACATGTGCGGATGCTTCTTCCAGCGTTTCGCCTGCAACGGCCAGATGATCGAGCAACATGCGCCCCTCCTAAAAACAATTCGACCAGACCCAATCAGGTCTGGTCGCATGTTTCCGCCATCGGCGCGAGATCACAAGATTTTTCGACGAAAAATCTTGGCCACTGTTTAGCCCCGCGCTTCGTTGATCAGACGCAGGATGTCCTGCGCGGCTTCGGGAATATTGGTGCCCGGCCCAAAGATCGCTTTTACGCCGTGATCGTAGAGGAACTGGTAATCCTGCTGCGGAATCACGCCACCGCAGATGACGATAATATCCTCTGCCCCGGCTTTCTTGAGCTCTTCGACCAACTGCGGGGCTAGCGTCTTGTGCCCGGCGGCTTGCGAGGAAATCCCGACCACATGCACGTCATTGTCCACCGCGTCCTGCGCGGCCTCGGCAGGTGTCTGGAACAAAGGCCCAACATCGACGTCAAAACCAATATCGGCAAAGGCCGTGGCGATGACCTTGGCACCCCGGTCGTGACCGTCCTGTCCCATCTTGACCACCAGCAAACGAGGGCGACGCCCTTCAGCTTCGGCAAACTCTTCAATGGACTTCTGGATCGCGGCAAAGCCTTCGTCACCTTCGTAGGCCGCGCCATACACACCGGCCAGGGTTTTCACTTCGGCACGGTGGCGGCCGAACTCTTTTTCCATTGCCATGCTGATCTCTCCTACGGATGCACGGGCGCGGGCGGCCTCGACCGCAGCAGCCAGCAGGTTGCCACCCTCGCGGGCGATGGTGGTCAGGGCGTCTAACGCCGCTTGGCAAGCACCCTCATCGCGGGTCGCGCGGATACGTTCCAGGCGTGCAACCTGGGCCTCTCGCACGGCGACGTTGTCGACATCCAGAATGTCGATCAGGTCTTCCTGTTCTTTGCGGTATTTGTTGACACCGACGATCACCTCGTCGCCCCGGTCGATCATGGCCTGACGGCGCGCGGCGCTTTCTTCAATGCGCAGCTTGGGCATACCCGAGGCGACGGCCTTGGTCATACCGCCCATTTCTTCGACCTCTTGCATCAGCGCCCAGGCTTTTTCGACCAGTTCATTGGTCAGGCTTTCGACATAGTAGGAGCCCGCCAAGGGATCGACCACATCAGTCACACCGGTCTCTTCCTGCAACACCAACTGGGTGTTCCGCGCGATGCGGGCCGAAAAGTCCGTCGGCAGAGCAATCGCCTCGTCCAAAGCATTGGTGTGCAACGACTGGGTTCCGCCCAGAACCGCGCTCATCGCTTCATAGGCTGTGCGGATCACGTTGTTATAGGGATCTTGCTCCTGCAACGACACGCCCGAGGTCTGGCAATGGGTACGCAGCATCTTTGATCGCTCGGATTTTGCACCGAATTCGGTCATCACGCGATGCCATAGGGTCCGCGCGGCGCGCAATTTGGCGACTTCCATGAAGAAGTTCATGCCAATGGCAAAGAAGAACGACAGACGACCCGCGAACTTGTCCACATCCATTCCGGCCTCTGTCGCGGCCCGGACGTATTCACGCCCATCAGCCAGCGTATAGGCCAATTCCTGCACCAGGTTCGCCCCGGCCTCTTGCATGTGATAGCCCGAGATCGAGATCGAGTTGAACTTGGGCATCTCGTTCGAGGTGTATTCGATGATGTCCGAAATGATCCGCATCGACGGCTCGGGCGGATAGATATAGGTGTTTCGAACCATGAACTCTTTCAGAATGTCATTCTGAATTGTGCCAGACAGGACCGATTTGTCATGGCCCTGCTCTTCCCCCGCAACGATGAAACTGGCCAAGATCGGAACCACCGCACCGTTCATGGTCATCGAGACGGAAACCTTATCCAGCGGAATGCCGTCGAACAGGATCTTCATGTCTTCCACGCTGTCGATGGCCACACCGGCCTTCCCTACATCGCCTACAACACGCGGGTGATCACTGTCATAACCACGGTGCGTGGCCAGATCGAAAGCGACCGAGACACCCTGCTGACCTGCTGCCAGGTTGCGGCGGTAGAAGGCGTTTGATTCCTCGGCTGTCGAAAAGCCCGCATATTGACGGATCGTCCACGGACGACCGGCATACATCGTCGCCTTCACCCCGCGCGTAAACGGGCCAAAGCCCGGCAGCGAGCCCATATGCGGCAGATCTGCTGTATCTTCTTGCGTATAAAGTGGTTTGACGGCGATGCCTTCCAGCGTTTCCTTGGTCAGATCGTCCAACGGACGTCCGCGCAGCTCTTTCTCGGCCAGCGCTTTCCAGTCCTTCGTGTCGGTCATTTCGATTTCCTCTCGTCAATTCGGGTGGCGGCCGTCGTAAAACGTCCGCATTTAGGTCATGCGCTTGACCATTGCGTCGGGGCGCAAGCGCAAAATTTTGAGTGTTCTGCGTAAATCGTCAGTCGCAATCGCGGAGACAGGGGCTATATTCGAAAGAACAGGAGGCCACATGACTCGCACGCTTGCCTTTGTTTTCTCGGCACTAATCCCGCTGGCCGCTTGGGCGGCGGACGGCACGGCGCCCTCAGATGACAGCTTTGTTCGCCCGGCAGGCGACAGCGAACTCAGCGATTTTCTATGGGTCAACCGCCCTATCGTTGTCTTTGCAGACACGCCAGCCGACCCGCGATTCCAACAACAGATCGACATGCTATTGGATGGCGAACAGGCCATGCGTGACCGGGACGTCGTGGTCTTGACTGATACCGACCCGTCAGCGAAATCCCCGATCAGGGCGCAACTTCGCCCGCGCGGGTTCCAGATGGTGTTTGTCGACAAAGACGGCGTGGTTAAACTACGCAAACCCTCACCTTGGAGCGTTCGCGAGATCGGCCGGTCCATAGACAAGACCCCCCTGCGTGAGCGCGAAATCCGCGAACGGCGCGAGGGCGGTTGAGCGCTTTCGCAATACCCCGCAGCTCCGGCGCAGAACGCCGGAGACCGTCGGAGGTAAATTGAAAGCACTGGCATGATCATTCGAACTCGATGATCACTTCGTCTACGGCAAGGCTGTCGCCCGGACCAGCATTGATCTTGGCAACGGTGCCCTTCTTCTCGGCGCGCAGGATGTTCTCCATCTTCATCGCCTCAATCGTGCACAACGCCTGACCTTCCTGTACCTCTTGCCCGACTTCCACGTCGATCTTCACGACCAGGCCTGGCATCGGGCACAGCAGCATTTTCGAGGTATCCGGCGGCAGTTTTTCTGGCATCAGTTTGGCCAGCTCTGCCTGACGCGGACGGCGCACCAGAACCTTCAAATCGGCCCCCCGGTTGCGAATGCGGAACCCGCCCGAAACCTTGCCCACCTTCAGAACCAACGGGCTGCCATCGACATCTAATACGGCCAGTTGATCACCCGGCGTCCAATCCGAGGCCACACGCAGGGTCGAGCCATCTTCGAACTTGACGGTTGCCCCTTCTTTGTCAGCGTTCACCTGAACCGGCAATTCGTGACCTTCCAGCGATACGACCCAGCGTTTGCCAACTTTGCGTTCATGATTGTCCATCCGACCCGACACGCGGGTGCGGCGGATTTCGGCCACACGGTGCATGGCCGCGCAGGATGCCGCGATCCGGCGCAGGTCATCTTCGGGCAAGGATACGCCCTCGAACCCATCGGGATATTCTTCGGCAATGAAAGCCGTGGTCATGTCACCACTGATGAACTTCGGGTGGTCCATCACAGCAGACAGGAACGGCAAGTTGTGACCAATGCCTTCAACCTCGAAACTGTCCAGGGCAACGCGCATCGCCTCAATCGCGGCTTCGCGGGTCGGTGCCCAGGTGCAGAGTTTTGCAATCATCGGGTCGTAATACATGCTGATCTCGCCGCCCTCGTAGACGCCGGTATCGTTGCGCACTGCCGCTTCACCTTCGGGCGCGTCGCCCTGCCATTTGCCGTTGACCAGCATCGGACCAGCCGCAACCTCTTGCGGTGGGCGATAACGGGTCAGACGGCCAATCGACGGCAGGAAGTTGCGATAGGGATCTTCCGCATACAGGCGGTTTTCAATCGCCCAGCCAGTCAGCGTCACGTCGTCTTGCGTGATCGACAATGGCTCACCCGCGGCCACGCGGATCATTTGTTCCACCAGATCAACGCCTGTGATCAGCTCAGTGACCGGGTGTTCCACCTGCAGGCGGGTGTTCATTTCGAGGAAGTAGAAGTTCTTTTCACCGTCAACGATAAACTCCACCGTACCCGCGCTGGAATAGCCGACCGCCTTGGCCAAGGCCACAGCTTGTTCGCCCATCGCCTTACGGGTTGCTTCATCAAGAAATGGCGACGGTGCCTCTTCCACCACTTTCTGGTTCCGGCGCTGGATCGAGCATTCGCGCTCGCCCAAATAGATCCCGTTTCCGTGGCTGTCACACAAAACCTGAATTTCGATGTGGCGCGGCTGGGTGACGAATTTCTCGATAAAAATCCGGTCATCCCCGAACGAATTCGCGGCCTCGTTCTTGGACGACTGGAAGCCCTCGCGCGCTTCTTCGTCGTTCCACGCGATCCGCATGCCTTTACCACCGCCCCCGGCGCTGGCCTTGATCATGACCGGATAACCGATCTCATTCGAGATTTTGACCGCCTCATCCGCATCTTCGATCAAGCCCATGTAGCCTGGAACCGTCGAAACATTTGCATCCTGAGCAATTTTCTTCGAGGTGATCTTGTCGCCCATCGCTTCGATCGCGCCTTTCGGGGGGCCGACAAAGGCCACGCCTTCGGCTTCCAGCGCTTCGGCGAATTTGGCATTTTCCGACAGGAAGCCATAACCAGGGTGAACGGCCTGTGCACCGCTTTGGCGGATAGCGTCCATGACCTTGTCGATCACGATGTAAGACTGATTGGCTGGCGGCGGCCCAATGTGCACGGCTTCATCTGCCATCGACACATGAAGCGCGTTCTTGTCCGCGTCCGAATAAATGGCAACTGTGCCGATACCCATTTTGCGGGCGGTTTTGATGACCCGGCAGGCGATCTCGCCCCGGTTGGCGATCAGGATCTTATTGAACATGGAACGTCCTTTGGCTTGGTGTTCTGGAAACGCAAAACGCCACCGCAGGGAACGATCCCCGCGACGGCGTGATGCGCGAAGACGGACGGGACGAAAGGCGCCCCCAAAATGATGCGTTAGTTACAGGTGTTCTGCGTTTTGCAGTAAAGCACGTTGCTCGCTGCGCCGACGGCCGCGCCGAAAAGCGGGTCGGCATTGAGGACGGCTGCGCCAACAGCGCCGGCCCCACCACCCAGGATAGCCTGTTCGCCTGTGGTGTCGCCGCAGGCAGCCAAGCCCGCGCAGACCGTCGCAACAAAGATGAGCCGTGAGATTCGCATGATATCTGCCCTTTTTGGTTTCTTGGTTTGTTGGGCGTCAGATGCGCGAAACGCTGACTGTTATTCAATATCAAAGAGTGTACAGGCAGAATTTGTGCAGGTTTTTGCCTTTGTTCGCCGCGATCTCGCAAAAAGAAAAACGCGGACAGGTCTTTGTGGGGAACACAAGCCTGCCCGCGTGAGGAAGGGGTACGGAATAGTAGGTGCGTGTGCGGCGCAGGCAAAGTAGAGCCGCACGGCTCATTCACCTTGCACGCCACAATCTCACCAGAAAACACAGTATTGTTTCTGCGCGTCGTCTCGGCTGGAATCTGCCCATGCAGCGAGACCTCGCGCAAGTTTGCGCCGAAACCTCTTTTACGACCCACGGATAGCGAAGCCACCTCGCCCGTCACATTTCTGTTACAAACCGGTTCCTCGCACTGAAGCTTTACACACGCGGCATCACGGCATGACACTTTTTTGATAAGCAAAATCGTATTTGGATTCATATGGTTGACAGATCGGTTCACCCAGTCGTGATTTTTCTTAGCTTCAGCCACACAATCCCTTGAGAAAATTATAGTTTTTCGCCTCACCCTTGTGATTTCCGTCGCTACTGAACGCGTGAAACGTTGGGTTTGCACACTCGCACACAAGGAAATACCCACATGACGACTACAAGAATGAAGGCACTCCTGCTTGCTGCCTCTGCACTCAGTGTGACCAGCACCCTTGCTTATGCTCAGGAAGCCCAGACCCAAGCCGAGCTCGACGCACTGCGCGCGAGGGTCGAGGCGCTGGAATCCGCGAATAACAGCACCGCCGACGGAGATTTTTGGATCGGTAACACCACTTTGGACGTTTACGGTTACGTCAAGGCCGATTTCTTCTATGACTTCGAATTCGATCAGGGCGACACTGCCTTCGTGAATGTCATCGGTGAACCTTCTGCCGCGACTGATGGCACCTTTGGCGCTACGGTGCGCCAATCGCGGATCGGATTGCGCACCTCGACGCCAAGCGGAATCGGAGACATCGGCGGGCAGTTGGAACTTGACTTGTTCGGCTCGGGTGGTACCGCTGAGCTGCGTGTGCGTCACGCAAACATCACGATCGGGGACCAGTACCTGATCGGTCAGTACTGGACCGACTTCCAACCGCTTGATTCCTATCCTACCTCGGTCGAATTCAACGGCCCGGTCGGCATCGCCTTCGCCCGTGTTCCGCAGCTGCGTTACACTGGACAGCTTGGAAGCAATGCTCAGTTTGCCGTTTCGGTCGAAGAAAATGTCAGCGGTTCGAACTCTGACGATCCGGTCCTCACGGCCTCGGCGGAATACAACGACGGCACCTACATCGCACGCGGTGCGGTACTTTACGGCAAGGCCAATTCCGGCAGTGTTGAAGTTGACCAAACAGGCTTTACTGCCTCTGCCTCGGTACGCCCGTGGCAAGGCGGGCTGTTCCAGGTCAACTATGTAACGGGTGAGGCCCTTGGCCCATACCTCGTCGGCATTGGAGATGCGATTGTCGGAGGTCAGGCGAATGATGTTGACGGCTACACTATCGAGTTCAGACAAGACCTGAGTCCGAAGTGGAATGTCGGCATTGCGTATGGTCGCGAAGATTATGACCTTCCCACCTCGACCGGCACATTGTCCTTCACCGAGCTGGAAACGATCCACGTCAACGCGTTCTACAAGGCGACCGACAATCTGACCCTCAGCGCCGAGTACATCTATGGTGAGCGGAACGACGCGTCCACCGGCAGTACTTTTGATGGCAACCGCGTTCAGCTTGCCGCTCAGCTGAACTTCTGACACCGCACATGGATCCTGCCCGGCTTTGGGCAGGATCGCCGCAACACCGGGTTCGGCTCTCTGATATGCGGCAGCCAATGTCAAAATCAGCCCATCTCGTCGATAACATCAGGAAAGGATGCGCGAGCCGCATCCACATCAATGACCAAAAGTGCATCATAACTGGCCGGATCAAACGGATCTTCTGCGGGAACCACCTCGCGCCCGAACAGCCAGCTCAGGCGACCTGCATCCAGGTTGCCCCGTTCGAACGGCTGATCACCGAAATGAACCCAAAGCGCTTCCATGAACGCGGTATCTGCGCGCTTGTCAGCAGGCCTGCGATCGCGAAACCGTTCCCGACGGGTCAGCGGCGTCACACCTTTTGGGTTTGCGCGACGAATGGTGAACTGAAAATCCGTACCGGTCAGGCGACCGGGGAAGCCACGATGCTTCAACATGTCAGCACCCCCGGCTTAACACGTACAGACAAGGACAAATCATGCCCGAAAAGGGATGGAATCATGTTGCGCACCTCCAAAGCCGCACCGTTGGTCTGAGATGCTCTGACGTCATGACGGGAAAAGTTCATGATCAAAGCCCCTCCCAGATACACCGGGACTGCTCCAGCCGGTAGGCTTCAAAAAATTGCGTCGCGTCCGGGGCGACATCGCCAAATTCCAGCGGTCTGTCCGACAACGAAATGACAACCCGCGCAGGCTGCAGCTCATGTTTGGCCACATAGGGAACCGCCAGAATTTGGCACAAGTGCTCCATATCCTTGGACGCCACATCATAAGTGATCCGCCCAACCGTCCCGCCGATCTTTGGCGCAATGAAACGAAAGCGCACCCACAACTCGCCCGGATTGTTATCAAGCAGAACGTCATCCAAATGCACAGGTTGCCCCGAGGGTACCGGCAACGGCGCATCTGATTGAGCAAGACCCGGAGAACAGAGCGCACTGAACATCAGACAAATGGCGCGACCCCGGACTCGCCAAGGGCAAGCTCCTCCTTCCGGGATCGCGCGCGCAGTGCTTTTGAACTGCGCTGATCTATGTCTAACGGGTCGGATCATTCAACTATTTGCCGATTCTTGTCAATTCCGCCTCAATTTTGGGCAATATTCGCCCAAACTTCAGCCGGACGGCGTGAAGGAACACCAGGGCAGGCTGCGCTGCCCCGGATTGATCACAGCGGGATATTGTCGTGCTTTTTCCAAGGGTTCTTCAGCTGCTTACCTCGCAGACTGGCAAATGCCCGGGACACGCGGCGGCGGGTCGATTGAGGCATGATCACTTCATCGACAAAGCCGCGCTCGGCCGCAACAAAGGGATTCGCAAACCGATCTTCGTAATCCGCGACGTGCTGTGCTGTCTTTTCCGCATCCCCGAGGTCAGCACGGTGGATGATTTCAGTTGCGCCTTTTGCACCCATCACAGCGATCTCGGCTGTAGGCCAGGCATAGTTGAAATCACCGCGCAGGTGCTTGGACGCCATAACCACATAAGCACCGCCATAGGCTTTTCGCGTGATCACGGTCACTTTGGGCACTGTCGCCTCGCCATAGGCATAAAGCAGCTTCGCGCCATGTTTGATCACACCGCTATATTCCTGCTGGGTGCCCGGCAGGAAGCCCGGAACATCCACAAATGTCAGGATCGGGATTTCAAAACAATCGCAGAAACGCACAAAGCGCGCCGCCTTGCGCGAGCTGTCAATGTCCAGACATCCCGCCAGTACCATCGGCTGGTTGGCAACGACCCCAACGGTCTGACCCTCTAGACGGATAAAGCCGGTGATGATGTTTTTGGCAAAGTCTTCCTGGATCTCGTAAAAGTCGCCCTCATCCGCAATCTTGGTAATGAGCTCTTTCATGTCGTAGGGCGTGTTGGGATTGTCAGGAACAAGCGTGTCCAGCGACGGCTCAAGCCGGTCGGGCTCGTCAAAGAAGGGGCGCACCGGGGGTTTCTCGCGGTTATTGAGCGGCAGGAAATCCACCAGTCGACGGACTTCTGCCAAAGCCTCGACATCGTTCTCAAACGCCGCATCCGCAACCGAAGACTTCTTGGTATGGGTCGAAGCACCACCCAGTTCCTCGGCCGTCACGACCTCGTTGGTGACAGTTTTGACAACGTCGGGACCGGTCACAAACATGTAAGACGAATCTTTGACCATGAAGATAAAGTCGGTCATCGCCGGGCTGTAAACCGCGCCACCGGCGCAGGGGCCCATGATTACGCTGATCTGTGGAACGACGCCGGACGCCGTGATATTGCGCTGGAACACTTCGGCATACCCGGCCAGCGAGGCAACGCCTTCCTGGATTCGCGCCCCACCCGAGTCGTTGATCCCGATGATAGGTGCTCCATTCTGCACCGCCATATCCATGATCTTGCAAATCTTCTGTGCGTGGGTTTCCGAAAGCGATCCACCAAAGACGGTGAAATCCTGACTGAACACATAGACCATACGGCCATTGATCGTGCCCCAGCCGGTGACAACCCCGTCACCTGCAGGCTTTTGGTTTTCCATCCCAAATTCGGTGCAGCGATGGCTGACGAACATATCGAATTCTTCAAAACTGCTTTCATCCAGCAACAACTCGATCCGCTCACGCGCCGTCAACTTGCCACGTGAATGTTGGGCATCGATCCGTCTCTGCCCACCGCCCAGTCGTGCGTTGCCGCGGCGGTCTTCCAACTCAGAAAGGATGTCTTTCATGACGAGTATCCCCTATTAAATTTGGCGCGACACTACCCGCTCGACTTGCTCAACCAAAGACCTTTTCCGCAAATTTGCAAAACACTAGCAATACCAATCTGGATAACTGCAAATTAGCTAAGTATCGCATTGATTTTTGGCAACGACTGGCATTCCGAAAATCCGTGGCTATACATGTGAACCATGCAGTTCAGCTCTGGCGCCGTGCCGCGCACACCACCTACATTGGCAACGCTTGTCTTGCTTTCGGGCTTGTCCGCCCTGAGCATGAACCTTTTCCTGCCAAGCCTGCCCAACATGGCCCTGTATTTCGCAACCGATTACAAGGTCATGCAGCTGTCGATTGCTTTGTACCTGCTGATCAACGCCATTCTGCAAATTGTGATCGGCCCGCTCGCTGACAAGGCAGGGCGCAGACCCGTTCTGCTTTGGGGTCTTGCGCTGTTCCTGCTGGCGACCCTGGGATGCATTTACGCGCCCAACGCCGAGATCTTTCTGGTTTTCAGGATGTGCCAGGCGGTTGTGGTGGTGGGTATGGTGCTCAGCCGCGCCGCAGTACGCGACATGTACGATCAGGATCAGGCTGCGTCGATGATCGGGTATGTGACCATGGGTATGGCTGTAGTCCCCATGATCGGCCCTGCCATAGGCGGCATTCTGGAAGAGACGCTTGGCTGGAAGGCCAATTTCTGGCTGCCATTTGCCATCGGCGCTTTAACCTTGTTCCTTACATTCACGGATTTCGGCGAAACTGCAGCGAAAAGCGGGAAGTCGCTCGTACAGCAATTCAAAGAATACCCCGAGCTGCTAACCTCGCCCCGCTTCTGGGGGTATTCACTGGCCTGCGCCTTCTCGTCAGGGGCCTTTTTTGCCTATCTGGGCGGCGCTCCGTTCATCGGAACGGAATTATTTGGGCTGAGCGCTGCTCAGGTCGGTGTCTATTTTGGCGCGCCGGCCGTCGGATATTTTGCGGGGAATTTCATCAGCGGGCGATACTCCGTACGGATTGGTGTCAATCGCATGGTGCTTTGGGGCAGCCTGTTGAACGCCTTCGGCGTCGCGCTGTCAGCCCTGCTTTTTCTGGCAGGTAGCGGCACGGCGCTCAGTTTTTTTGGACTTATGACCTTTGTAGGTGTGGGCAACGGCATGGTTATTCCCAATGCAACATCGGGCGCCCTATCAGTTCGCCCACATCTGGCGGCGACCGCGTCGGGTCTGAGTGGCGCAATCATGTTGGGCGGCGGTGCAGGCCTCAGCGCCTTGGCAGGCGCATTGCTGACCCACGAAACCGGCGCAATGCCACTGTTGTGGCTGATGTTGACAACCGCCCTGCTGGCCATTTGCGCCATAGCGGCCGTCATCCGACGCGAACGGCAATTGGGGCTCTGACAGCTTGCACGGATAGGTTTGCAAAGTTAGACTTCGAGTTTAGGAAACTTGCAAAGGCCCTCAATGGCGACTCAAAAACTCTATGCGGGTGCAAAGCTGCGCGAGATGCGCACACGACTGACCCTGACCCAGCGGGAATTCGCAGCCAAACTGGGCGTTTCCTTGCCTTACCTGAACCAGATGGAGAACAACAACAGACCGATTTCAACAACGGTTGTTTTGGCTCTGGCGCAGGAATTCGGCATGGACGTGACCGAACTCAGCACAGGCGATAGCGAACGCCTTGTCTCCGACATGCGCGAGGCATTGGCCGACCCGGTGTTTGCCGACATTCAACCTCCGCTGGCCGATTTGCGCCTGACCGCCTCGAACGCCCCCGCTTTGGCCCGCGCATTCATCGAATTACACAAAACCTACCGCCAAACTCACGAGCGCCTGGCCTCACTGGACGAAGCACTGGGTCGGGAAGATGCCCGCATTCAGGCCAGCCCGTGGGAAGAGGTGCGGGATTTCTTTCATTATTGCGACAACTATATCGACGCCGTGGACAGGGCAGCAGAATTGTTTTCCAACCGGGCAGACGGGCCCGGTGGGATTCGGCAGGCCGCCCTGAACAGCCTTTCAGAACGCGGTATTCAGGTCGTTTTTTCAGACATGGACCCCCTGCGCAGATACGATTCTGAAAGCAAGATTCTCCGCCTTTCCTCGCGCGCTGCTCCGCAAACCCAAGTGTTTCAATTGCTGTTACAGGTTGCTTTGATCAGCCAGGACAAGCTGCTGGAAGCAACGTTGGATTTTGCAAAGTTTCAAAGCGAAGAAGCCCGGTCAATTGCAAAGATTGGACTGGCCAACTATTTCGCCGGCGCGTCTTTGATGCCTTATTCGACCTTCCTGACCGTCGCGCAAGAGGAGCGCCACGATCTGGAACTGCTGAGCAATCGATTTGGCGCTTCGATCGAACAGATTGCCCATCGGCTATCGACGCTCCAACGCCCCGGAGCAAAAGGTATCCCATTCTTTTTCGTTCGCGTGGATCAGGCTGGCACGATCACCAAGCGGCACTCGGCCACCCGTCTTCAATTCGCGCGATTTGGCGGCGCATGCCCCTTGTGGAACGTGCATCGGGCCTTTGAAACACCAGGGCATTTTCTTCGGCAATTGGCGGAAACGCCAGATGGAGTTCGCTATATTTCGCTTGCGCGAGATGTATCGAAATCCGGCGGGTCATTCGGCGCGCCTGTCCGGCGCTATGCGATTGCCTTGGGGTGCGAGGTTCGGCATGCTCCGGCGCTTGTCTACGCCGACAACCTCGATATCAACAATGCCAGTTCTTACGAACCGATTGGCATATCTTGCCGCATCTGCGAACGGCAAACCTGCCACCAGCGCTCGGTCCCGCCCCTGGAACGTCGCCTCAGCATCGACACCGATTTACGCGGCACTCTGCCCTACGAAGTCACCTGATCTTCATCTGGCCAGAAATACCTCGGGGGAGTCGCGGCCAAGGCCGCGACGGGGGCAGAGCCCCCGCCTTTTGGCTTAGGCTTTGGACAAGATCGCCCAGATTTCGTCTTTCAACGCTGCCCGCTTCTTGCGCAAATCCACTTCGGCCAATTCCTCCATCGGTTCAACATTGGTTTCTGCCCGATGCACCACGCGATTGATTTCGTGATACTCATCAGCAAGCCGGGCAAAATGCGCGTCCGACTGTTTGAGCTGGCTCATCAGTTCTACTTTGTCCGGGAACTCTTCTGCCAGTTCATGCGGGGTGTGGGACATACCTGTTCGCTCCATAATTAGTTGTTGCAAATGAGTCGTAGATGCGTCCGGCGGCGCTCGCTTTGACGCGGATCAATTTGACGCAAATTTCATCGCTGAGACGCGCGCCATCCCGCAGCGCGAGCCTCAGCGGCAGAACAAAACCAGCGTTCGCCCCTGGACATATCAATCTCGGTTTTGGCATAAAAATTTTGGCCCGGTACGTGATAAATTCGGTCCCTTTTCGCAGAGATATTCCCTTTGATCCGACAACTCTCTGTCGATCGTGACTTTCCCGCCGCCCTGTGCACCCAAAGCACTTGAATATACTGCTGATGAAGCCCCAGTTTTCGGCTTTTTGCGTCCCTCTCAACGCTGGCGTAGGCACTGGAATATTTGAGGTAGGCAAAGGCTAGGCCCTGCCGTACCATTTGATCTGCTGCATCCTGCCCACCCGTCGTGCATTTTGCGACAACCCGGCCATAGCGATCCCGGTCCAATGGCACACAAGTCGCTGTTTTACCCTGATACCTCTGCCGAACGACCTGCGTAACCCAGGCACCACATGGCCAGCGAGAACCTTCGTCGTCATGACAGGATTGATCTATCTCGGGGGCATCAATGCCATGCAACCGAACCCGGACTCCGCCCACATCCCATGTATCGGCGTCGATCACGTGAATCTGCCCCATAAATCGTTCTGCGGCCAACGCGACAGATGGCAGAAAGAGAACAAAAGCTAAACAAATTCTTAACATGTCCCCGATATGCGCCTGAAATCACGCGTATTCAACCGGGGGCATGTCAAAAGGTTAACGCTGTGCCGTTGCCCAGTTCGGGTGGATCCAAGGCCGGTCATTGGCTTTGGGCAACGGGTCTTTGCCCAACAGGGAATCCGACACTTTCTCACCTACCATGATCGACGGTGCGTTGAGATTGCCGTTTGTGATCTGAGGAAAGATCGAGCTGTCCGCAACACGCAGCCCATCCACACCGATGACGCGTCCTTCGGGATCGACCACTGCGTTTTTGTCATCCGCTCGCCCCATTCGGCAGGTACCGCAAGGATGATAGGCGCTTTCCGCATGTTCCGCGATAAAGCCGTTCAGTTCTTCGTCTGATTGCACAGAAGCGCCCGGTTGGATTTCCTTGCCGGCATAGGGTTTGAACGCGTCCTGACCAAAGATTTCGCGCGTTAAACGGATACAGGTCCGGAAATCTTCCCAATCCTTTTCGTGGCTCATGTAATTGAACTTTATGACTGGCGCATCCGCAGCTTCAGCAGATCGCAGCGTCACAGATCCACGCGACGGAGACCGCATCGGACCGACATGCGCCTGGAAACCGTGGCCTTCCGCTGCTGCCTGCCCGTCATAGCGCACTGCCATGGGCAGGAAATGATACTGAATGTCAGGGTACTCTACACCAGGTTTCGATCGGATAAATGCTGCACTTTCGAACTGGTTCGACGCCCCCAAACCCGTCTTGGTAAACAGCCATTGCGCACCGATCAGACCTTTACTGAATAGGTTCCAGTGTTTGTACAATGTAATCGGCTGCAAAGAGGCTTGTTGGATATAAAGTTCCAGATGGTCCTGCAGGTTTGCGCCAACCCCCGGACGATCCGCCACAATATCGATTCCATGGTCAGCCAGATGCGCTGCCGGGCCGATTCCGGACAACATCAACAGCTTGGGCGAGTTGATCGACGACGACGCCAGAACGACCTCACCCCGAGCCTTAATGACCTCTTTCTTGCCGCCACGGATCAATTCCACCCCTGTGGCGCGACCGTTTTCCATCACGACTTTAGAAGCAAGACCCCGAACGATATCGCAATTGTCGCGTTTTAGTGCAGGTCTCAGATAAGCATTTGCTGCGGACCAACGCCGTCCTTTCCAGACGGTCTGCTCCATCGGGCCAAAACCTTCCTGCTTTTCGCCGTTGTAGTCGCCCGTGACCTGGTATCCGGCCTGCTGACCGGCATCGACAAACGCCTGAAACAGGGGGTTTTCGCGTGGACCGCGCGAAACATGCAGCGGGCCGCCAGTACCGCGCCACGCTGGATCCCCGCCATGTCCGCCGTCGTGCCAGCTTTCCATTCTCTTGTAATAGGGCAGTACATCAGCATAGGACCACCCGTCTGCACCCATCTCGGCCCAGGTGTCGAAATCGCGCGCATGACCGCGCACATAAACCATTCCGTTGATCGAGGACGAACCGCCTATCACCTTGCCGCGCGGACAGGCCAGACGGCGATTGTTCAGGTGCGGCTCAGGCTCGGATTGATAGCCCCAGTCATAGCGCGACATGTTCATCGGATAGCTCAGCGCCGCTGGCATCTGGATGAACGGCCCCGCATCGGTGCCGCCATGTTCGATCACCAGAACCGAGGCCCCTGCCTCGCTCAGACGATATGCCATTGCGCATCCGGCAGAGCCGGCGCCAACGATGACAAAATCTGCTTCCATTTCCATAACTCCTGCCCCGCCGAGAAGGCTGGATGCCTCCGGCGGGAGTATTTTCGAAAAGATGACGAGGTTATTCGCCGCGCGGGAAGCGGGCGTTTTCCTCGACGACGTTCAGATCCATGTGATTGCGCATGTAGCGTTCCGATGCTTTTTGCAGCGGCTGGTAATCCCACGGGTAATATCCACCCTGGCGCAGCGCCTCATAGACGACCCAGCGCCTTGCCTGGCTGGCTCGGACTTCGGCGTCAAAACGATCCAGATCCCAGCGGGCTTCGGATTTTGCGCGCAAGGTTTGTAGCGTACCTGCATGTTCGGGGCTGTCTGCCAGATTGGTCATTTCGTGAGGGTCAGCCTCAAGATCAAACAACTGATCAGGGTCCAACGCGCAGCGGTTGTATTTCCACTTGCCATAGCGCAACGAGACCAGCGGCGCATAAGATGCCTCTGCCGCGTATTCCATCGCTACCGGCGCGGCGCGCTCGCCCCCCTGTGCAAGAGGCACAAGGTTTTCACCATCCGTCCACGGTGCAATTTCATCCATATCGACCCCTGCCAATGCCCCAAGGGTTGGCGTTACGTCAATAGTAGACACCGGAGTGTCGATCCGGCCTGAAGGCAGATCGGGGGATGAAATCATCAAGGGAACACGCGCTGAACCTTCATAGAAGTTCATTTTGAACCACAAGCCGCGTTCGCCCAGCATATCGCCGTGATCCGAGACGAAGAGAATGATCGCCTCTTGCCGGGTGGTTTCCAGCACTTCGAGGATCTCACCGATCTTGTCATCCAGATAGGAGATATTGGCAAAATAGGCGCGGCGGGATTTGCGGATGTCTTCTTCGGTGATGTCAAAACTGCGCCAGTCATTGGCGTCGAAGATCCGCTTGGCGTGCGGATCCTGATTGTCGTAGCCGATATCAGCGACCTCAGGCAGAAGATGCTCACAATCCTCGTACAAGTCCCAATACTTGCGACGAGCGACGTATGGATCGTGGGGGTGCGTGAAGCTGACGGTCACGCACCACGGACGATCATCCTTACCGCGCGCCAGATCATAGAGCTTGGCCTTGGCGTTATAGGCAACCTCGTCATCGTACTCCATCTGATTGGAGATTTCGGCAATGCCCGCACCGGTGACAGAACCCATATTGTGGTACCACCAGTCGATCCGCTCGCCCGGTTTTCGATAATCCGGGGTCCAGCCAAAATCGGCCGGATAGATGTCGGTGGTCAATCGATCTTCGAACCCGTGCATCTGATCAGGACCGACAAAATGCATCTTGCCAGACAAGCAGGTGTAGTACCCGGCCCGGCGCAAATGGTGTGCATAAGTGGGGATGTCGCTGCGGAACTCAGCTGCGTTGTCATAGACGCCTGTGCGCGAAGGCAATTGACCGGACATGAAGCTGGCCCGCCCCGGCGCGCAGAGCGGCGACGCCGTGTAAGCATTGGCAAACCGGGTCGACCTTTCTGCCAATTTCTTCAAATTCGGTGCATGCAACCAATCTGCGGGACCGTCGGGAAAGAGGGTTCCGTTCAGCTGATCCACCATCAGGATCAGAACGTTCGGTTTTGTCATTTTTCAGCCTCGAGCAGAGTGTTGAGCACGCGTTTCGCGTGTGACACGGCCAGTTGCGGTTCTTCCGGCGCGCTGAGCGCCGCGCGGATATACAACCCGTCAATAAGGGCAATCATGTTTTCAGCAGCTTCAACGGGATCCTGCATCCTGGCGCGCAAAGCGTGGATCAGGTTTGAACGGATGCGTGCCTGATAGATCTGCCACAAGCGCAATGCATCATCGTTGGTTTGCGCCAGAACATAGAAGGTCATCCACGCAGCGATCACGTCAGGTGTGAAACACGAGGGGGCGAAACACGCCTCAATGATCGTCTGCGCCCGGCCTTCCGGAGCAGATGCCTTCAGTTTGGCCCGCGCCTCATCACCGAAATCCGAAAGGATCTGACGCATCGCCGCCAGAAAAATCTGATCCTTGCCGCCGAAATAATGATGCGCCAGCGCGCTGGACATACCTGCCCGTTTCGCAATTTGGCTAACTGTAACATCAAGGGATTTCTGCACACCCAGCTCGGCAATTGTCGCGCGGACAATAGCATCGCGGCGGATTGGCTCCATTCCAACTTTTGGCATCATGACCCCCTGAACAGGCGTTATGACTCCAAACTAGGAGTTTTTTATTGACTCGTCAATCAATGAAGGTCTCGATGGTGCCGGTATCACAGCTTCGGAGCAATACTCGGGGGCGTCAAGTCTCGACGATTCAGGACTGCTTCGCGCCATGAGATGAAGCTGACGGCGCACAGGATCAATGTGCCTCCGGCAACAACCCAGATATCAACGCTTTCATGGAACACGACTGCGCCCAGCAATGTGGCCCAGATGAGTTGAAGAAACGTGATCGGCTGCGTGACGGCCACAGGTGCAGCCTGCAAGGCCAGCGTCATGAAATAATGACCGGCGGTGGCAAAACAGGCCACCAGAAACAGAACCCCGAGATCGCGCAAGCTGGGTTGCGTCCAGACGGCCACAGCAAATGGGATCAGCGCAAGCGTCACCCAAATCGACAAATGCGCCACGACGACCGAAGGTGGCACATCCCGCACCAACAGTTTTGCCAGCAAATAGGAACCGCCCAGGGTCAGCGCCGTCCCCAGCATAGCCAGATGGCCCGCTGACACCTCTCGAAACCCGGGCCGCAAGATGATCAGCACACCAACCAAAGCAACAAGAATTGCCGCGATCCGCCGAAAGGCCAGCTTTTCCCCCAAAAACAGGGCCGCGCCCAAAGTCACGTAAACGGGCGTCATGTAATTCATGGCCGTGACTTCTGCCAAGGGGATCTGTGTCATGGCAAAGAACCACAGCATAACAGCAACCGCATGAACCACCCCGCGCACCCCGAACAGGGTCAACAGCCGGGGTGTCAGTTTGGTCGCCATGATCGACCGCAGTGCCGGAAGAAGGAACGCCAAGCCCAGGGCGTATCGCAGGAACGCAGCCTGAATCGGGTTGATGGTCGTGCCCAGCGACTTCACCAAAGCTGTCATTACAACAAAAGACAGCCCGGCGGCAAACATCCAGAACATGCCTGCAAGAGGACGGGACGAAACGGTGTGTGAGGTCATGGCCTAGGTTGAACACCGAAACCGAGCCAGGAACAACCCTTCACATGACAACAAGTTTCAGTGCGATACCCAGCATGACGACGCCAATTCCGGCATCCAGTACTTGCCACGCCCGGGGTCTCGTAAAAACAGGCGACAAAATACCCGCGCCGTATCCAAGCGAGAAGAAGAACACAAAGCTGGAGGTCATCGCGCCCAGCGCAAACCCCAGACGGTCGTCATACTGCGCCGAGATTGAACCGATCAAGACCACTGTGTCCAAATAGACATGCGGATTCAGCCAGGTGAACGCGAGTACCGTAAGCAACGCGGCCTTCAGGCTGGTGCGCTGGCCATTGCCAATCTCCATCACCGCGCCGCCCCGCCATGCCGAATGCAAGCTGCGCAGCCCATACCAAGTTAGGAACGCGGCCCCGCCATAACGCATCACGGTTTCGAACCACGGCACCGCCTGCGCGAGCGTACCAAATCCCGCGACACCTGCCCCGATCAGCAACGCATCAGATATCGCGCAGGTCAGGCACAGAACAAATACATGCTCGCGCCGCAACCCCTGCCGCAGAATAAAGGCGTTTTGCGCACCGATCGCGAGGATCAGGCTGAAACCCAGTGCAAAACCGGCGATCGTGGATGTGGGCATGGAACCTCCTGCGCTTTGGCAGCGTTGACTAAGCCCCATCGGGGAATCTATCAAATTAAAGATTCTATTCCGAATTAAGCAAAACTAATGTTGCTAGACCCCAATCAACTTTCCGCATTGTCAACCATTCTGCGGCTTGGCAGCTTTGAGGCCGCAGCCATGGAATTGGCTGTCACGCCTTCGGCAATTTCCCAGCGCATTAAGGCGCTGGAGGATCGTGTTGGTGCGGCGCTGATCCGCCGGGGTACACCTTGCACCGGAACACCCGCAGGGCTGCGCATTGCCCGATATGCCGAGGATGTTGGACTGCTTGAGGCGCAATTGGTCCGTGAGCTGGCTTTGGAACAGGATCCTGTATCGGCGCGGGTTCGCATTGCTGTGCCTGCTGATGTACTGGCCACTTGGTTTATCGATGTAATGGCGCAAGTACCCGATATGCTGTTTGATCTTGTCATCGACGATCAGGACCATTCGGCCGAGTGGTTGAAACGCGGCGAGGTCAGCGCCGCCGTCACAGTAGGCGGGCGTCCTGTTACAGGGTGTGATGTGACGCCGCTGGGTGTCCTGCGATACCTGCCCACAGCCAGCCCTGCCTTCATCGAAACGTGGTTCAAGGATGGTGTTAACGAGGGCACGCTCGGCAAAGCGCCATGCCTGGTTTTCAACCAAAAGGACAGTCTGCAGAAGGCATGGCTTTCGCAATATGCCGCGCCTAACCTTTCGCCGCCGTTTCATTTCCTGCCGTCCTCGAACGGGTTCGTGGATGCCGCGATTGCCGGTCTGGGATGGGGCATGAACCCAGCAGTCCTTTCCAAAGACGCCTTGGAAGACGGGCGGTTGCAACCCCTCCTCGCTAATGCTCCGCTGGATGTTGCCCTCAACTGGCAGGTCGGTCGCGTACTTGCACCCGCCCTCAAACCGCTTACACATGCCGTTCGACGTGCCGCCAAGCAGGTCCTGTTACCGCCCAGCGCGAACTGATCGCACACCACAGTTTCGGAGGAACCGATGTTCTCACGCGATGCCCTCAGCTATAATCCCATTCCCCTGCCGGACCGATCCGAGATCAGCGACGCGGACATGCAAGGTGCCGCACAACAGTTCTACGACAAGATGCGCCAGCGCCATACGGTGCGGGATTTCAGCCCCCGCCCCGTGGACCGCTCTGTAATCGAAACGTGTTTGCGCACAGCGGGCACTGCGCCTTCTGGCGCCAATCACCAACCGTGGCACTTTGCTGCGATCTCCGCCCCTGACCTGAAGCAACGCATCCGCGAAGAGGCCGAAGAGGAAGAACGCCGGTTCTATGCGGGCGGCGCGGGCGACGAGTGGATCAAAGCGCTTGAGCCCATCGGCACCAACGCAGTCAAAGAGCATCTGACTTTTGCACCCTGGCTGCTCGTGGTGTTCGCCCAGCGCTGGGGACAATTCGAAGATGGGACGCGATACAAGAACTACTACGTGCCGGAAAGCGTGAACATTGCCACCGGCTTTTTGCTGGCTGCACTGCACCATGCCGGTCTCAGCACTTTGACCCATACCCCGAACCCGATGCGGTTTTTGAACGACGCGCTGGACCGGCCCGCGTCAGAGAAACCGACGATGATCATTGCAGTGGGACATCCTTCGGAAACCGCCACGGTGCCAGCCGTGGCAAAGTTGAAGAAACCCCTGGACGAGATCTCTTCGTTTTTTTGAGAACAAGCGCTTTACTCCTGCGGCTGGGATACGTCTTCCCGGACAGGCTCCATCATTCGATAGCATGTGACGCAGGACACCAGGCTGGCGGCGACAATGAAGGCGACCGCCAATGCGACCTCATGCATATGGGCCACTGCGGCCAGGGCCGCCGAAAGAAGCACAGCTGACAAACGAGTAATAGATTTGACCGCAGCCGTCCCCTGCACGCGCAGATCTTTGGGAGCGATATCCAGAAAATACAGCTTGCGTGCACTGCTGATCCCCGTCACCGCCACGGTGACAACAAACAAAGCGATGGCATGCAGATGCACATCGTGATCGATGCCCAAGAAGTGGAACGCCAAAAGGACGCTTCCGGTGGCAGCCACCATCAAGGTTCCAACCATCATAACAGCGCGATGGGACTTCATGTTCACGAATTGCCATAATGGCCCCGAAACAAGGTACCCTGAAGCAGAAGACACGATCATCGCAGTCAGACCTTGTGCCGAACTGTGATGCGCCTCTGCCGCGATCAACGCGAAGAACGGAACAGAGAGCGTGACCGCCACCAACGGCATACGCATGATCATGAAGCGCCGAAACCAAGGGAATTCGAACATGCTCAGAATACCCTGAACATTGGCCCTAAATGACAGTTTTGGTTTGGTTTCAGCTTTCTTTGCCGGTTCAGCAGTGCCTGCGTTCTCGGTCATTGCCAACATCAGAAGCCCCGAAAACATAAAGAATGCAACAGACACGCCGATCATGGTGGAATGTCTTGAAAACGGTGGGTTTTCCTTGGTGATCTGATGCACTAGCAGAGCAAGGCCAATGGCACATAGGCCGCCACCCCCAAGCTGCAAATATTGCATCACCATGCGCGAGCGTGAATGGAGATGATCGCCTAACAGGTCGGTGAACATGAGGTTCTGGACCTCGTCCACCAAGCCGATCACAAAGAAAACCGAAACGAAGATCACAGCAATCAACGGAACGATCCCGGTCGCGGCGGCGGCCATGGCCGTCACCAGGCAAGCGCCGATAACAGCTTCGGTCAGGGCAATGGCCCGCTTCTTCTGGGATTTTGCCGCTACGGATTGCGCCAGAAAGAAGTCAGATATCATACTGCCGACCATCCGGACCGAAACCAAAGCACCCGCCACGAACATCGGCAGCTCAAAAGACACAGCTAGAAACGGCAATACCACCGATGGGCTGCCAAGGGTCCACGCAACCTGAGACACAATACTCTGCCCAGTCAGAACAGGCACATTGCGTTTGGCAGCATCGGGTGTCTCGGGCGTCATGGGTCTTGCGGTCGCATCTTTCCATAGATCAATACCCGCCCAACCTAAGCGCATCCACGGATTCCGCCAACAACCATTGGAAATCGCCCGGAAACGAAAAAACCCGGCCAGGTTGGCCGGGTTTCCAAACCGCATCTTGTGCTTTTTCAGAGCTGCGCCATCACTTCGTCAGTGGCTTCGAAATTGGTCGTAACGCGTTGCACGTCGTCATCGTCTTCCAGCGCATCCACCAGCTTCATCAGCTTTTGCATATCTTCCAGACCCAGCTCGGTCGTGGTGGTGGGCTTCCATACGAGCTTGGTCGATTCCGATTCACCCAACGCTTCTTCCAGCGCGCTCGATACATCGTTCAGGTCGGTATCGGCGCACCAGATGATGTGACCATCCTCCGAGCTTTCGACATCCTCGGCCCCGGCCTCGATCGCGGCTTCGAAAATCGTATCCGCATCGCCGGCATCCGCCTGATAGACAACCTCGCCCTTACGGTCGAACATAAACCCGACCGAGCCCGTCTCACCCAGATTGCCGCCATTCTTGGAAAAGGTCGAACGCACGGTCGAGGCGGTGCGGTTGCGGTTGTCGGTCATGGTCTCGACGATCACCGCGACACCGTTCGGGCCGTAACCCTCGTAGCGGATTTCTTCATAATCGTCGCCTTCACCGGCGACCGATTTCTTGATTGCGCGGTCGATCACGTCCTTCGGGACCGAGTTCGACTTGGCTTCTTTTACAGCCAGACGCAGGCGCGGGTTCTTGTCGGGATCAGGGTCGCCCATCTTGGCAGCGACGGTAATCTCTTTCGACAGCTTGGAAAACAGTTTGGACCGCGCGGCGTCCTGACGTCCCTTGCGGTGCTGGATGTTGGCCCATTTGGAGTGGCCTGCCATATTGCGTCCTCGTCATCGTGATTGCGTGTTCGGCGCTCATATAGACGTTTGCGGGGGGCAGGATCAAGAGAGCGGCTTGCGACAGTACCACTGGCTTGTATGGTGACGGCATGACGACAGATCAGATCATTCTTTTTTCGCTTTTCATCACAGTCTTTGGAATGTTGCTTTGGGGTCGGTTTCGATACGATCTTGTGGCCTTCGCCGCGCTGATGATCGGCGTCATGCTGGGTGTTGTGCCAGTGGATGAGGCTTTTGCAGGGTTCGGCCACCCGGCCACCATCATTGTGGCACTTGTGCTGGTCGTCTCGGCCGGGCTGGTCCGTTCGGGGGCGGTTTTCATGATTACCCGCACTTTGGTCGATGCCTCACGGGGGCTGGGCGCGCATATTGCCCTGATCGGCGGAATCGGCGCGGTCTTATCTGCCTTCATGAACAACGTGGCTGCGCTGGCTTTGCTTATGCCGGTGGACATCCAAACCGCGCGCAAGGCGGGGCGTTCTGTGGGACTGTCACTGATGCCGCTGAGCTTTGCAACCATTCTAGGGGGCATGGCGACACTGATCGGCACCCCTCCGAACATCATCATCGCTTCGATCCGGGCCGAGACGCTGGGCGAGCCGTTTCACATGTTCGATTTTGCGCCCGTAGGCGGGATAGCCGCAATTGCGGGCCTTGCTTTTGTCGCCCTGATCGGCTGGCGCCTGATCCCCACCCGCGGACCCCAAACCGAGACCTCGGAAGCATTGGCGGAGTATATAGCCGAGCTAACTGTCCCCCCTGAATCCGCGCATATCGGCAAACGCGTCAGCGAGCTTTATGAGGCCGCCGAAAAATCCGACGTGGCCATCATTGGTCTGATCCGCGATGGCAAGCGGCGTTATGGCCGATCCGCCCATGCCACGCTGAAGGAAGGCGACGCACTGGTTTTGGAGGCCCGACCCGAGGCGTTGGACGAATTTCGCGCCGCGCTGAATCTCGACTTTTCGGACACGCGACGGCAGGAGTTACTGACGGCTGAGGGCGACGGGCTTGAGGTAATCGAGGTGGTTGTGCCGGAAAGCGCCCGCATCACCGGGCGCACCGCACAGGGTCTTGGACTGGCCTGGCGGCAGAGTACAGTGCTGATGGGCATCTCACGTCAGGGGCGACAAATCACCCAACAGGTTCGCAAAACCGAGGTGGAACCCGGCGATATCCTGCTGCTGCTTTGCCCGCGCGACCGCGCTGCGGATGTGACGGAGTGGCTGGGCTGCCTGCCCCTTGCCGGACGCGGCCTGAATGTCACCGCAAACGATAAAGCGTGGCTGGCCATCGGCCTGTTTGCTGCCGCCGTTTTGGCCGCAAGTATTGGGTTGATCTACCTGCCGATAGCTTTGGGTCTGGTAGTCATCGCATATGTGCTGACCAAGATCATGCCGATTGCCGACATCTATAATCACATCGAATGGCCAGTGGTTGTCCTTCTGGGGTCGATGATCCCACTTGGCAGTGCTTTGGAGACCTCTGGCGGGACTGAACTCATCGCAAATGCGCTGATCCAACTCACCGATGGCCTGCCCGCCTGGGCGATCCTGACTGTGCTGATGATCGTGACCATGACATTGTCGGATGTGCTGAACAACACCGCCACTGCCATTGTCGCCGCGCCGGTCGGAATACAAATGGCCCGCACGCTTGAGGTTTCACCCGACCCATTCCTGATGACGGTTGCGGTAGCTGCCTCGGCCGCGTTCCTCACGCCAATTGGACACAAGAACAATACGCTGGTTCTGGGTCCCGGAGGCTATCGGTTCGGCGATTACTGGCGCATGGGTCTGCCGCTTGAGGTGCTGATCATCGCGGTTTCCATCCCTGCCATCCTTGTCTTCTGGCCGCTGTGACGGGTAAAGGCAGAGCATGAAACGCTTTCTGATCCTGCAACTGCGACCTGAAACGGACGCATCAGACGCCGAATACGCTTCGATTCTGGACAAGACCGGTTTGACTCCCGAGCTGACCCATCGCATCCGGCTGGATTGTGAGAACCTGCCTGACGATCTGGATGTCACGGACTATGCAGGCGTCATCGTTGGCGGAGGTCCCGGCTGTGTCAGCGACGATCCAGCAACGAAATCTGAACTGGACGCAAAGATCGAAGGCGCGGTTATGGGCCTGATGCCGCAGATCACGGCGCGGGATCACCCCTTCATGGGCTGCTGCTATGGTTTAGGCGTTCTGGCCGCGCATCTGGGCGGTGACGTGAGCAAAGACCAGTACAGCGAACCAGTCGGACCCTCAGCTTGCCACCTTACAGAAGATGGTTCCTCGGATCCGCTGACAGCCGGGCTGATCCCGGAATTCGACGCCTTCGTTGGTCACAAAGAAGCTGTTCAGGCATTGCCTGAAGGCTGCGTGCATCTTGTCGCCTCAGACCCCTGCCCGTTTCAGATGATCCGCTTTGGTCAGAACGTCTATGCCACGCAGTTTCACCCAGAAGCGGATGCGAAAGACTTCGAACAACGCATCAACATCTACAAGCATCACGGCTATTTCCCGCCCGAAGATGCCCAGCGTTTGATCGACATCTGCAACGCCGCAGACGTCACTCAACCCGGCGAAATCCTGCGCCGTTTCGTCGAACGCTACAAGTGACCCAACGGCGCGGTTGCCTGCGCCTTTCATGCTCGCATAGGCTGATCCGAAACGACTTTGGGAGGAGTTGTTCTTGGATTTGCTCATCAATGTCGGCCTGCCGATCTCGCTGGCCATCATAATGCTGTCCCTTGGCATCGGGCTGGAGATCGCGGATTTCCGGCGTGTGCTGAACCGGAAATATCCTTTTGCAATTGGTGCAGTATGTCAGGTCGTACTTCTGCCCATTGCTGCGTTCTTCACCGTCACACTGTTTGGACTGCCCCCTGAAATCGCAGTTGGCTTCATGCTGCTCAGCTTTTGCCCGGGCGGTGTGACCAGCAACATACTGACCAAGCTGGCCAAGGGCGACGTGGCGCTTTCCGTCAGCCTGACTGCGGTGATCAGCATCTTGTCAATCCTGACAGTGCCCTTTCTGGCGGCGTGGTCCATCACCTATTTCATGGCGGAAAACGCACCTGATGTGTCGATCAGCGGCCTGGCGATTGCCATGTTTCTGATTACCACCCTTCCCGTTGCCATTGGGGTCGGAGTTCGCAGGTTTGCAACCGGGTTTGCAAACCGCATCGAGGGCGGACTTTCGACGCTCGCAACCGTTTTGTTTGTAATGATTGTCGTGGCCGCCCTGGCTGGAAACTGGCAGATTTTCATTGATAACCTGGGCATCATGGGCACCGGTCTGATCTCGCTTAACGTGGCCCTTTTGCTTATCGGGCTGGGGATCGCACGTGCTGCAAATCTGTCATCGGCCGAGTGTAAAAGCATATCAATTGACACTGGCATCCAGAACTCGACACTGGGCATTACACTAGCGGCCCTAATCACAGGCACAGAGAGCGGATTTAGCCCTCTGGCCCTGCCGTCCGCAGTCTACGGGATCACGATGTATGCCGTCGTGCTGCCATTCCTCGTTTGGTTTCGACGACGCTGAAAGGACAGTTCATGACCAAGAACACAGCAGATGCGATTGTCGTCGGCGCAGGCCTAGCCGGACTGGCCGCCGCAGCTGAACTGGGCGACCGGGGCAAAAAGGTCATCATTGTCGATCAGGAGCCCGAGAGCTTTCTGGGCGGTCAGGCGTTCTGGAGCCTCGGCGGTTTGTTCATGGTCGGTACTCCGGAACAACGCCGGATGGGTATCAGGGACAGCCGAGAGCTTGCCCTTCGTGACTGGATGGGCAGCGCACAGTTCGACCGCGCGGAAGACGCCTGGCCCCGCAAATGGGCCGAGAGTTATGTCGAGTTTGCGGCTGGTGAAATGCGCCCCTGGTTGCATCAGATGGGTTTGCGCTGGTTTCCCGTCGTAGGTTGGGCAGAACGCGGTGGATCCTATGCGAACGGGCATGGCAACTCTGTTCCGCGTTTTCACATCACTTGGGGCACTGGCCCCGGCGTTCTGGAGCATTTCATCCGTCGGGTCCGCGAACATGCCAGCGCCGGTCTGATCCAGCTGAAGTTCCGCCATCAGGTCAGCCATATCATCATGCAGAACGGCACGGCCAAAGGCGTATCAGGCGAAGTTTTGGCCAACGACACCATCCAGCGAGGCGGCAAGACCAACCGGGACGAAGTGGGCGAGTTCGAGGTCTATGCGCCGTCGGTCATCGTTACCTCGGGTGGTATTGGCGGCAACTTTGAAATGGTTCGGCAGAACTGGCCCAAGGATCGTCTGGGTGAACCTCCAAAAGACATGGTGGCTGGCGTGCCCTTTCATGTCGATGGCCGCATGATCGCGATCAGCGAAAAAGCGGGCGGACATGTGATCAACGGCGACCGCATGTGGCATTACACCGAAGGCGTCCGCAACTGGGATCCGATCTGGCCTGCCCATGGCATACGCATTCTGCCCGGCCCAAGCTCAATGTGGTTCGACGCCAAAGGAAACCGTCTGGAACCGCCCTGCCTGCCTGGATTCGATACACTTGGGACGCTGAAGGAAATCCTGAAAACAGGATACGAATACAGCTGGTTTGTTCTGACCCAAAAGGTCATCAAGAAGGAATTCGCCCTATCCGGGTCTGAACAGAATCCAGACTTTACCTCGGGCAGCTGGAAAGAGGTCGTCCGTCAGCGCATCCTGTCAGGCTCCAAAGCAACCGCACCGGTGGAAGCGTTCAAAGAACATGGCGAGGATTTCGTCGTCGCCAACACGTTGACCGAACTGGTCAACGGGATGAACCATCTGGGCGGTGGGCTGATTGACGAGGCGCACTTGCGCGGGCAGATCGAAGCGCGCGACTCGCAGGTTGACAATCCATTCTCAAAAGACGCCCAGATGATGGCGATTCTGGCCGCCCGAAACTATCGCGGCGACAAGCTGATCCGCACAGCAAAACCGCATAAGTTCCTCGATCCGGCCAACGGCCCGCTGATCGCAGTCAAGCTGCACGTTCTGACGCGTAAAACGTTGGGCGGGTTGCAAACCAACCTGGACAGCCAGATGATCGGAGGCGATGGAAATGTGGTGCCTGGCCTGTTCGCCGCTGGCGAAGTCGCCGGGTTCGGCGGTGGAGGCTACCACGGCTACAACGCGCTCGAGGGTACGTTCTTGGGCGGTTGCATATTTTCGGGGCGCAACGCAGGGCGGTCTAGGGCTGTCGCCTGATGGCCCCTCTGCTTTATTTGCGGACCAGCTTGATCACCGGCTCTCCGTCGCCGTTCAGAAGAGCCAGCGCGTCGCCTTCCATCGCAAAGGACGTGACGCTTTGCATCGTCTTGAGGAAGGCGCGCTCAACTTCATCCAACTCGGGCGGACAAGCCATGAGGGTTGCGGCCATGTTGTCGGGAAATGTGAGCCGGTTGCCTGAAATCTCGGCCTGACCGCTGAACCGGTTACAGCCGCCGCTGCCACCAAAGGACCCGCCTTGCCCAAAACTCAGCTCTGGGCGTTTTTCCGTCTCAAGAGGCGCGCCATTCAGGGTTGCGGCAACCCATTCGGTGTTCTCAATCGTCACACTTCCCTGACTTTGAGCTTGGACCAGCAACAAGTCAGCCGAGTTCCCCGCTTCGTTTGTCAGGACCGGATAAACCGTGTCTGTGGTGAAAAGCAGCTTTTGTCCCTGCGTGACAGTCGCTCGCACCGCGTAGCTGTGCCCTTCTTTGATCAACGCATCATCATAGGTCAGTTCAAACTGCGCCGGCACACCTGTCAAAGCGTATCGTTGCGCCGAGAGTGTCACGGCTGGTGCATCGGCCAGCGAAATATCCTGAAGCTCAACAAACAGGGTTGCATTGGGCGGAAGGGCGATACGCTCTCGATACGTCGCGGTACCTTCAACCGTGCCCGCCATCGCGACACTACTGATCATGGCGGCAAACACTGCACCTGCCAATATGGCTTTTCCGGTCGTCAGCATGGCAAATCCCCTTTTACAAATCACATTTCAAAAAGATCGTGTGTCTTTGCACGTTTACAAGGGCTTCCTGAAACAGGTGGCAATTCTAAGCCGATCCTAAAGGGGCCAGATCAACGGGATCAGCAGCGACGCCAGCAACCCAACTGTCAAGTTCAGCGGGATGCCCACCTTCATGAAATCGGTAAACCGATAACCTCCGGGGCCATAGACCATCATATTCGTCTGATAGCCGATCGGCGTTGCAAATGAGGCCGAAGCCGCCACCATGACCGCGACCACAAGCGGACGCGGGTCCATTCCCACGGCCTGCGCCAAACCAATGGCGATTGGCGTAACAACAACAGCAACAGCGTTGTTCGAGACCAGTTCAGTCAGGACGGAGGTCAGCAGATAGACCGCCCAGATGATCAGGAAGGGCGGCAAAGCGCTAAGCCCAGGCGCAACAGCCTCGACAATCAACGACACGGCGCCAGAACTGTCCAATGCTGCGCCAATGGCGAGCATCGCAAATATCAAAGCCAATAGCCGACCTTCGACAAAGGAAAATGCCTCATCCGCATCGATACAGCGGGTCACCAAGACTACTGCCACCGCCACAATCGAAAGCAGCAGGATCGGTGCGATGCCCAGCGCAGCAAGCGCAACAATCCCAATCAGTGCGCCTATTGCAATGGGCGCATGGCTGCGTCGGAAAGCGCGCGCCGACGGTTGGGTGACGTCCACCATATCCATTTCAGCCGCAAGCCGTTGTATGTCGGCGGGCGCACCTTCCAGCAGCAACGTGTCACCCACACGGACCACAAGATCGTCCAACTGGCGACCGATATTCTGGTTCCGTCGGTGAACCGCCAAGACATAGACACCATATCGCCGCCGCAGACGCAGCATTCCCAAGGTCCGCCCTACCATGCGGCATCCGGGTGTGATCAGCACCTCGACCGTCTTGGTTTCAACGGCGGAAACCTGGTCCACTCGCTTGAGTTCCTTGTTGCTTTGTAAACTCAACAACTCGGTCATCTCGGTCCGCAAAACCACACGGTCGCCAACCCTCAGCTCAACGCCTTTCAGATTGCGCCGCAGAGATTCATCCCCGCGAACCACATCGATCAGGCGGACTCCGGGTCGTTTGAACAATTGAACACCGGTCACTTCGCGCCCGATCAGGTTGCTGTCGGGTGGAATGACGGCTTCGGTAAAGAACTTCATCTTCGACCGGTCGCTGAGCAATGACGCCATACTGTCACGCTCGGGCAAAAGCTTGGGCGCGATGAAGCGCAAATAAACCATCCCGTAGATCACAAGGACGATCCCCAGCGGCGTGACCTCGAAGATTGTAAAGGGTGTCATCCCCTGAGCGCGCGCGACGCCATCAACCAGCAGGTTGGTCGACGTACCGATCAATGTCAGCGTGCCGCCCAGAATGGCCGCGTAACTCAACGGAATCAGCAGCTTGGACGCGGGCACATTCAAGGTTCGCGCAATTTGTACAAAGACCGGGATCATGACCACAACCACCGGCGTGTTCGACACCACAGCCGAGGCCAGAACGACAAACGCCATGAGCAGCCCAATCGCGATGCGCGGGTTTACCTGAGCCTGTTTCTGCGCGGTTGAGGTGAACGAATCCAATGCCCCCGTTCGCACCAGGGCCCCCATGATGATGAACATTGCTGCGATCGTCCAAGGCGCGGGATTGGACAAAACCGCCAACGCGCTTTGATAGGGCAGAATGCCCGTAACAAGCATCAGTGAGACGCCTCCGATGGCCACCACTTCGGTCGGATAAACCTCGCGAAGGAACATGACGAACATGCCCGCAACGATAAGCAACGCCAGAATTGCGCTGCCCGTGTCTGTCAGTGAAAGGAAATTCATTCGTGGTATTCTGTCCGAACCCGGGCCCAAGCGCCTGATGACATGCAGTTTCACGCATTGCGCACGGCAGAGCAAGCCTGACGTTTGTTATTCAGGCCCAGCTTGTTCCAAACGCCCCCCGACGCGCACCATATGCACAGATTTTGCCCGCCCGTCGCGATCATCAGTTTCCACGAAAACGCCGCTCAGCGTTGCTTCACCATTTGCAGGGGTGAACCGCGCCTTGGGCATACCGGTGATGAAGCGGCGCATCGGTTCCTGCTTGTCCATCCCGATGACCGAGTCGTAGTCTCCGCACATGCCTGCATCTGTCAGATAGCCTGTACCACCCGGCAATATCTGAGAATCTGCGGTCGGCACATGAGTGTGCGTTCCTACAACGAGGCTGGCACGTTTATCGCAATAATGGCCCATCGCCATTTTCTCGGACGTCGCCTCGCAATGCATGTCCACGATGATGGCTTGCGCCTGCCCCCCGCGAGGATGCGACTTCAGGATCGGTTCGATGGCCGAGAACGGATCGTCAAAGGGCCGTTTCATGAAAACCTGCCCAAGCACCTGCGCGACCAGAACCTTGCGCCCACCCGGTGCATTGAACAGCCGATGCCCCCGCCCCGGTGCGCCTTTGGCAAAGTTCACCGGGCGCACGATGCGCTGCTCTTTCTCGATATATTGCAACATGTCCTTCTGATCGAAGGCATGATCACCCAGCGTCAGGCAATCCGCACCCGCATCCAGAAGCAGCTTGGCGTGATCGCCGCTCAGGCCCATACCGTTCGACGCGTTTTCGCCGTTGACCACAACAAAATCCAGCCGCCATTCATCGCGCAGACGCGGCAAGTGC
The DNA here is from genome assembly GCF_013034475.1 of Ruegeria sp. HKCCA6837. Taxonomy (NCBI): domain Bacteria; kingdom Pseudomonadati; phylum Pseudomonadota; class Alphaproteobacteria; order Rhodobacterales; family Roseobacteraceae; genus Ruegeria; species Ruegeria sp. HKCCA6837. Next base: position 58,617 of record NZ_WQGD01000006.1, on the reverse strand, counting down.
TGCTGAACGGCAGCGCGGCCCGCGCGCCCCATGACATCGCCAAGAAACAAAATCCTCATGACCCGGGTCGTAGGGGCTGTGCAGGGCAATAACAAGGCGGAAGCATGAAATTTGCCGCAGAGTTGAGGGTTGAATTCACATTCACCTGTGGCAATGTTTTTAAAGAGCGTTTGAACATAGAAGGAATTCTTCGTGAAATCTTTAGTTTTACTGACGGCCAGCGTCTTGTTTGCTTCGGCTGCCGTTGCCGAAGGCACCAAAACCTCCATGCCCAACCCCGCAGCAACATTTTGCATCGAAAACGACGGGACGTATCAACTTCGGAAAAACGAAGACGGCAGCGTTTTTGGTGTCTGCATTCTGACAGACGGCACCGAAGTGGATGCCTGGGATTACTTGCGCAGCCATTTCGAGCAATAACAGCTAGAAGGTCAGCACCCGGCTTTCCGTGATGACCATATCCAACGGTTGGTCTGTTGGCTCCAACGGCAGGCCCTCGGCCTCCTGCGCGTCAAAGGCAAAACCGATGGCCAGCGTCGGGCGTTTGGCGCGCAAACCTTCCAGCGTGCGGTCATAGAACCCGCCGCCATAGCCCAGCCGACCACCATTTGCATCAAACGCGACCAGCGGCACGATAAGAATCTCGGGATCGAAATAGTCATCCACCTCGGGCACTTTGGCACCAAACGGGCCATCTTTCAGTACACCTTCGGGTGTCCAGCGAGAGAATTTCAAAGGTTGACCAGCGGCCTGAATGACCGGCACGCCAACCGGCCCGTAAGCCGATGCCTCGGCCATCGCGGGCAGCGGGTCGATCTCGGTTCTGATGGGCATATAGCCCGACATGGGTACGCCCCGGTGCCCGGCCAGAACCTCGGATAGCCGTCCGGCCGCACCGGGCAAACGCGTATTAAATGCAGCCTTGCGGCGGGCAAAGGCCGCTTTGCGGGCTGCGGCTTTGATTTCGGTCAGATCGGTCACAAGAGCACCACGCTGGCAAGGCCAAGAAAGATGAAGAACCCCATGACATCCGTTGTGGTTGTCACAAAGGTTCCGGACGCCAGCGCCGGGTCAACACCCAAACGGTCCAGCACGACAGGTACTACTGTACCCGCGAACCCGGCGATGATCATGTTCACGACCAAGGCAGAGCCGATCACGACACCCAATAGCGGAGAGTCAAACCACAACATCCCCACGGTACCCAACACGATGGCAAAGCATAGCCCGTTGAGCATGCCGACCAACAATTCGCGCCGGATAACACGCATCACGTTTGCATTGGTCAGGTCTCGCGTCGCCAAAGCACGCACGGCCACCGTCAGCGATTGTGTGCCCGCGTTGCCACCCATTGACGCGACAATGGGCATCAGGATGGCCAGCGCGACCAGTTGATCAATCGCGGCCTCAAACTGTGAAATCACCAACGAAGCACAGATCGCCGTACATAGGTTCACCGCCAACCACGGTAGCCGCCGTCGGCTTGTCGCCGCCACACTGTCGGAAATGGAGCTTTCGTCGCTCACGCCAGCGAGGCGCAGGATGTCTTCTTCGTGTTCCTCATCCAAAACAACCATTGCGTCGTCGATGGTGATAACACCAACCAGACGACCATCAGAATCCACCACCGGGGACGAGATCAGATGGTACTGGTTGAAGGCATACGCCACGTCTTCTTCGTCCTGATCGACGGGGATGATGTGAAATTCTTCTTCCGCCAGATCGGTTAGCGGTACTTCGCGCCGCGTCGCCATCAGCTTACCCAAAGTCACCTGCGCCACTGGCTTCAGGCGCGGATCGACCAGAACCACGTGATAAAACTGCTCGGGCAGATCATCATTGGCGCGCATAAAATCGATGGCTTGCCCGACGGTCCAATGCTCGGGCGCCATGACGACCTCGCGCTGCATGAGACGGCCGGCCGAGTTCTCGGGGTAGGACAGCGCCTGTTCGGCGGCGATCCGTTCGGAATCCTCCAGCGCATCCAGAATGGTTTCCTGCTGAGGCTCCTCAAGGTCCTCAAGCAAGTCGACGACATCGTCGCTTTCCATCTCGCGCACTGCTTCAGCCAGAACATCCGGGTTCAGGACCGAGATCACCTCTTCGCGGACCGATTCATCCAGTTCGGACAGGATGTCGCCGTCAAATTCCTTGTCATACAGGCGGATCAGGCGGGACCGGTCAAACGGGTTGATCTGCTCAAGAAGGTCCGCGATGTCCGCCGCGTGCAGCGGCTCCATCAGCTCAATCAGCTTGTCGCGGTCGTCGATATCCACCGCATAGAGGATTCCCGCCACAACCTTGGGGTCCAGCGCATAGGCGTCCTCGTCCCGGGGCAGATCGTGTCCGGCTTCGTCACTGCCTGTCGTCATGCGCTGCCCCCTTGTCTCGGCGATTGGCCCCTAAATAGAAGAAGCAGCTACAGAAAAACAATGACAATGCGCCAATTTACCCACTTCTTTCGTCCGCCTATGCTGATGTGCGGTTCAAATGAGGTGGAGAACAGGGCAAATGGCGCAAAAGACGCTTTTGAAGGGGCGCGTTCTGACTTTCACAGGTTCACCTTTTGAAGGAGAGCCGACCGACGCCACACGACTGCACGAAGCGGTTGTGATCGAAGACGGGCGCATCGCAGATGTTGGCACCGCCGATACGTTGACGCAGGCTCACCCCGATGCAGCCACCAAGGACCATGGCAACCATCTGATCATGGCAGGGTTTGTTGACCCGCATGTGCATTACCCCCAGACGGCTATGATCGCCAGTTGGGGGAAGCGGCTGATTGACTGGCTGAACACCTACACCTTCCCGGAAGAGATGAAGTTTGGCGATCCGGACTATGCAACCGAGATCGCCAATCGTTACCTGGACCTGACCACCGCACATGGCACCACTACGATGTGCAGCTTTTGCACAATCCACCCCGAAAGTGTGGATGCGTTCTTTACCGCAGCGCAGCAGCGTGGGCAGCGGGTGGTGGCGGGCAAGACATGCATGGACCGCAATGCGCCCGAAGGTCTGCGAGACACAGCGCAGACTGCTTACGATCAATCAGCAGCCCTGCTGGAAAAGTGGCATCGTATCGACCGGCTGTCCTATGCCATCACCCCGCGCTTTTCGCCGACCTCAACCCCGGAACAGCTGGAAGCGATGGGCGCGCTGTGGGCCGAACATCCACATTGCCTGATGCAAACCCATCTGAGCGAGCAAACGGATGAAATCGAATGGGTTCAATCCCTGTTCCCCGACGCGCGGGATTATCTTGATACCTACGAAAAGTTCGGTCTGTTGGGCCAGAACGGTCTTTATGGACACGTCATCCATCTGGAGGACCGGGAGCGGGATCGGCTGCGCGAAGTTGATGCCTCACTGATCCACTGCCCCACTTCGAACACCTTCATCGGTTCGGGTCTGTTTGACATGAATGGGCTAATCCATGATGGCCACCGCGTCGGTCTGGCCACGGATACAGGCGGCGGGTCCAGTTTCTCGATGCTGCGCACAATGGCGGCAGCCTATGAAATCGGCCAACTGCGTGGCCGCCCGCTGCATCCGGCGCAATTGCTGTGGCTGGGCACCGTCGGGTCCGCGCGGAGCCTGCGCATGGATGACTGCATCGGCAATGTCGCACCGGGGATGGAGGCGGATCTGGTTGTGCTCGACCTCGCCTCGACCCCAGCCATTGCCCAGCGCGAGGCCCATGCAAACGATGTGTGGGAGGCAGTCTTCCCGACCATCATGATGGGTGATGATCGGGCCGTGGCCGAGGTTTGGATCGGCGGGCAACAGGCTGCTTAAGCCTGCAACGCCCGCGCAAGCGCATTCTGACGCTCGATCACACGGGGCAGATCAATCGTAGTGATATGCCCATCCCGCACAATCTGACGGCCTTCAACAAACAGATGTTTCACGGTCATTGGCCCCGCCAACAGCAACGCTGCAGGATCCCAACTGCCTGCGCTTTCGATGCAACGTGTGTCCCACACTGCGATATCCGCACGTTTACCGGGCATAAGCCGGCCGCAATCGGTGCGGCCCAGCACATCAGCCCCGCCACGTGTCGCGATCTCCAACGCTTCTCGCGCCGACATGGCGTCTGCGCCGCTGGCCACTCGCTGCAGCAGCATCGCCTGCCGCGCTTCCAACATCAGGTTGCCATTGTCATTGCTGGCCGAGCCGTCCGCGCCAAGACCAACCTTGACGCCTGCGTCACGCATCGCCCGAACTGGCGCGATGCCAGATCCAAGGCGGCAATTCGAACAGGGGCAGTGGGCCACACCTGTTTTGGTGCGCGAGAACAGATCAATCTCGCCCTCGTCCAGTTTGACACAATGGGCATGCCAAACATCGGGGCCTGTCCAGCCTAAATCTTCGGCGTACTGACCGGGGCGGCAGCCGAACTGCGCCTGCGAATAAGCGATGTCCTCATCATTTTCGGCCAGATGGGTATGCAGCATCACGCCCTTATCCCGCGCCAGCAATGCCGCGTCCCGCATCAGCTCGCGGCTGACGGAGAAAGGCGAACACGGGGCAAGGCCAACGCGGCACATAGACCCTTCCAACGGGTTATGAAACGCATCAACAACACGGATCATATCGTCCAGAATGGCGGCTTCCTGTTCAACCAGGCTGTCCGGTGGCAGGCCACCATCACTCTCGCCGATGCTCATGGCACCACGCGTAGGGTGAAACCGCATCCCCAGCTCGGACGCAGCAGAAATCGTGTCCTCGAGCCGCGCGCCGTTGGGGTAGAGATAAAGGTGATCGGAACTGAGCGTGCAGCCCGATAACGCCAGCTCGGCCAAGCCAATCTGGGCCGAGGTGAACATCTCTTCAGGTCCGAACCGGGCCCAAATCGGATAGAGTGTTTTAAGCCATCCAAACAGCAATGCATCCTGACCGCCCGGAACAGCACGAGTGAGGGTTTGGTAAAGGTGGTGATGTGTGTTCACCAGGCCGGGCGTCACGAGACAGCCCGTCGCGTCGTGGACCTCGCCTTGCGTCTGCAACCCATGACCGATCTGGGCGATCTGCCCGTTGAGGATCAGAATATCGGCTCTAGACAGCTCTTGCCGGGTGTCATCCATCGTCAGGATCAGATCGGCGTTCTTGAGTAGGATTTCTGTCATATCGCGCTCCTGCATATGCCCGTTTCATGCAAGGAGTGCGTGTGCCGGCGGAAAACGGGCTCAAGAACCGGCTATGTCCGGTTTAACCGCCATTCTCGTGCGCGGCAACAGTGTTTAGAATCGGCGCAGAATCTCAAGTGCTGCGGCGTGAAGCTCTGCATTCGCCGCAGCCAAGGCGCGACCGCCGTTATGCGCAGGGCCGCCCTGCCAATCCGTCACGACACCGCCTGCCGCCTGAATTACAGCGATAGGTGCTTGAATGTCGTAAGAGTTCAGGCCAGCCTCAATTACCAGATCCGCCTGTCCTGCGGCCAGAAGCGCATAGGCGTAGCAATCCATTCCATACCGCGTTAGTTGCACCTGCTCGGATACGGCCTGAAACCCGGCCCGGTCCTTTGAGGTGCCGACCTCGGGAAATGTGGTGAACAAAGTAGCCTGGTCCAGTGTTCTGGTATCGCGCGTTTGCATTTTACTGGTGCCCAAAGGCCCGGTCAAATGAGCGCCGGATGGCGATCCTACGAAACGCTCTCCGATATAGGGTTGATCGATGACCCCCATAAATGGCCCATCGTGATCGCTCAGCGCAATTAGAACACCCCAGGTTGGCGTTCCGCTGATAAAGCCGCGGGTCCCATCGATAGGGTCCAATACCCAAGTGCGGCCACTGGAGCCTTTATGCGCACCAAACTCTTCGCCCAGAATACCGTCTTCTGGGCGCTGCCGGGACAGAACCTCTCGCATCGCTTGCTCGGCGGCGCGGTCAGCCACCGTTACAGGGTCAAACCCGTCGGTAAGCTTGTTTGACGTTTCAAGATTTGTTTGACGAAAAAACGGAAGAATGGCCGAACGTGCTGCTTCGGCCATTTCTTCCGCAATTTCGATGTCGCTTTGGATCGTTGGTTGCATCGCTCACAGGTGCGAGCAATGTCCAACAAAGTCAAGTCACTCAGGCGACGTCGCTGAGAACTCGCGCCAACTCGAACAGACGTCGACGCTGATTTTCCGGAATCGCATAGTATGAACGCACCAGATCCAATGCTTCCTTGTCGCCCATCAGGTCGGCAGGAACGGATTTCTTGTCCGAGTCGCTTTTCTGGGTTTCTTCCAAACCTTCAAAGAAAAAGCTGACCGGCACTTCCAATGCCTCTGCAATATCCCACAGGCGAGAAGCGCTGATTCGGTTGGCTCCGGTTTCATATTTTTGAATTTGCTGAAACTTGATACCAACTTGCTGCGCCAACTGCTGTTGGGTCATGCCAATCAGCCAGCGGCGATGCCGAACGCGCTTGCCCACATGGACATCGACGTGATGAGTCATTGGTATTCTCCTATACTACACAAACATCTGCGTTGGAGGTCGCGACGTCCGCTATCGCAAAATTAGAGGGTTCCCCTTAATGCACCCCTAATACGGACTGTGCCGCCCCCCTAAACAGCACTAGGCGTTTATAATGCCGGTTTTTGAATTTTTTTCAAGACGGTTGAGTCATACCCCTTTTTGAAGGGTTGTGGTTGTATTGCGTTGCACCCTACGTGCCCGGTTGCCTTGATTGCAAGAAACCTGCTGGTTTCGCGTTGCCTCTGATGCACCAAACCAATTGACTTTCGCCACTTCACGCGTGCCTATGACCCAAAATTGCGAGGGGACAAATGCGGGCCTATAGCGTTCAATCTACCGGAGTACCGGCTGAGCTGTGCGATCTTGAAGTACCAACACCAACGAAGGGTCAAGTGCGGGTTGCGATCAAGGCGTGCGGTCTGAACTTCGCCGACCTGCTGATGCAAAAAGGCACTTATCAGGACACGCCCCCAGCCCCTTTTACCCTGGGCATGGAAATCGCGGGCGTTGTGGATGAAATCGGGCCCGACGTGTCGGGTTTGAAACCGGGCGATCGAATTGCGGTCTACTCCGGACAGGACGGGTTGGCTGAATACGGCGTGTTTGATGCCGAACGCGCGATCGCATTGCCTGATTGCATTAGCTTTGAGGAGGCAGCCGCAATCCAGATCGCCTATGGCACCAGTCACATGGCGCTGGATCATCGAGCGAGATTGCAACCGGGCGAGACACTTTTAGTGACTGGCGCTGCGGGCGGCGTTGGCTTGACCGCAGTCGAGATCGGCAAGCTCATGGGCGCGACAGTCATCGCGCAAGCGCGGGGCGAGGACAAACTTGCCGTGGCCCAGGCCGCAGGGGCCGATCATCTGATCGACGCCTCAGAAGACCTGAGAGAGCGGGTCAAAGCACTGGGCGGCGCGGATGTCGTCTATGATGCCATCGGCGGCGACGTGTTCAAAGCTGCGTTTCGAGCCACCAACCCCGAAGGCCGCTTGCTTCCAATTGGCTTCGCGGGGGGCGAGGTGCCGCAAATCCCTGCAAACCACTTGTTGGTCAAGAACCTGACCATCATCGGATTTTACATCGGCGGATACTTAAAATTCCGCCCCGAGGCCGTACGCAACAGCTTCGAAACCCTTTTCCGGTGGCACGCAGAAGGGCGGATAAAGCCGCATATCAGTCATACCCTGCAACTTGAGGACGTCGCGCAGGGGATGCAACTGCTCAAAGAGCGGAAGTCGACGGGCAAGATTGTAATCACGCCCTGATCGCGTTTACCCCGCGACCGCACGCAATGGGGTGCTTCCAAGCATCCGAAAATTCTGGCGCACCAGCTGCGCCAGCGCCTCAACAACAGCGCCCCGGCCCGGCTCGCCGCCATAAAGGTTGATCATGTGGGCCGGCAAATCAGGCAGCGCGCCACCGGAATCGATTTGCTCGAGATGCGAAGCTTCGGTTCCGTCTAACATGGCGTTAACTGCAAGATCAGCACTGACCGTGGCTTCGATCGTCCGGTCATTTTCGGTTTCAACTGACAGCTCCCAAGGAATTCCCGCCGCATCCAATGCCGAAATCACCTGTGGCCGGAACAGACACCTACGCCCAAGTGCCAGCGGCAGCGGTTGTTTGCGCCACGCAGACCCACCCGGCGCACCAATCCAGCGTAAAGGAAGCTCTGCTATTGTCTCTCCCGCCTCAGCCGCGGATGGTTCAGTTGTCAGGATCAAGTCGCATTCACCACGCTTGTACATATCTTTCAGCTGCAGCGAATACGATGACACCAATTGCACGCGCACGCGTGGAAAATCTACGTTGAACCGCTGCAAGACCCTTGGGATCGCAGGATAGACAATGTCATGGGGCACACCGAGAACAACCTCGCCTTCAAAAGCTTGATCCGTCAGACGACCGATCACCTCATCATTCAGGGCAATCATTCGGCGGGCGTAAGCCAGCAGCTGCTCGCCGGATGCAGTCAACGCAATGGTACGGCCGCTTCGATCCAACAACTCCAGACCTAAAAGCTCTTCCAAACGCTTCAATTGCATGGATACGGCAGATTGGGTCAGGTGCAGAAATCCGGCAGCACGTGTCACACCGCCCTGATCTGCAACGGCCACGAAGGATCGCAGGGTCGTAATGTCCAGATTTCGCATCTTCACGATTCCTTATGGATGACATCAAAAATATTCGTTTTGAAAATATGACACATGCATCCATATCTATCAAGGAAATTGATGTTGAAAACAAAAAGCATCGCGAAACCAGGAAAGGACAAAGACCATGACCCAAGTTGCACTTCACACGACTTGCAAGCCAGCCAACCGGTCCCTGATGGTGGGAATCTTTCAGGCAATCGAACTGACCCGGCAACGCCGCGCTCTGGCGCACCTGGACGATGCCGCGCTTGAGGATATCGGAGTGACCCGCGCTGAAGCCTCTGCTGAGGCGCGCCGGTTCTTCTGGGACGCACCTGATTTTTGGAAAAGATAACTTCAAAACTCATATTTTGAAGGCGATGGGTGGTGTTTCATCTCCCGTCGCCAAATTTGTTGCGTGTTTTAGTCGGTTTTCATCCGGAATCTCTTGAAACATAGCCTCTAGTTGCCGATATTTACTGGGAAACCGCCCCGCACTCTCGGGGCGACTAAGATATTCGACAAGGGAGACCCTTTGATGGCACAATTCGACACGATCCGGACGGTATCCGGCGCGCGCGCCGCCGAGATTGACGAGGGCCTGCGCGCCCACATGAACAAAGTCTACGGCACAATGTCCGTAGGCATGCTGATTACAGCACTGGCGGCCTGGGCGATTGCAGGTCTGGCAGTAACCAGCGATCCGTCCAATGCCGTAGCACAGATCGGCGCTGATCGATATCTGACCAGCCTCGGTGGTGCGCTGTTCCTGTCGCCACTAAAGTGGGTTGTAATGTTCGCCCCTCTGGCCTTCATCTTCTTTGGCTGGGGCGCTTTGATGCGTCGTGGCTCGGCCGCAACCGTACAGCTGGGCTTCTTCGCCTTCGCAGCGGTCATGGGCGTATCCATGAGCTCGATCTTCATGGTCTTCACGCCCTACTCGATTGCGCAGACCTTCCTGGTGACTGCAATCGCCTTTGCCGGCCTCAGCCTTTACGGTTACACCACGAAGCGTAACCTCAGCGGTATGGGCACCTTCCTGATGATGGGTGTGATCGGTCTGCTGGTTGCAATGATCATCAACTTGTTCCTGCAGTCTGGCGTCATGATGCTGGCTATTTCCGCCATCGGCATCCTGATTTTTGCTGGTCTGACCGCGTTCTACACGCAGGACATCAAGAACACCTACGTCGCACATGCTGCGCATGGCGACCAGGAGTGGCTGGACAAGGCGGCCTTTGACGGCGCGCTGAGCTTGTACATCTCGTTCCTGAACATGTTCCAGTTCCTGCTCATGTTCATGGGCCAACAGGAATAACAGCTGCGAAAAGACAATGATTACAGGGCCGGTTTTCACCGGCCCTTTTCTTTGCTTCAACAAACAACTTCGGGTCGCAAGAAAACGAAAAACCCCGCCGGACCGGCGGGGTTTTATTAGTCGAGTCGAAACGTGATCAGCTACAGTTCAGCGGAACGGCGAAACCTGAACTCCGCTCGGAAGTTCCTTTGCGGAATACATTGCCAGAGGGAAGGCATCCGGTGAATCGTTCAGTCTCTTCCGCAAAGCCGACCCCTATCGAGTTATCGACTTTTACGCTGTTCGTAGATGTACGCAAAACGCCGAACAAAGTGCCGTTGACATTGACTGTACTGAGGAACAGGTCTGTGTCGCTGCCCTCTAGCTGAACAGCTGTATTTGGCGTCTGCCCACCGTTGTCGATTGCCACTGACGCGACTTTGGATGGGTCGGTCTCATCGACCCGCAGCGTTACAGTTGGAAGTTTCGCCAGCTCTGCAGGCACGTTGGTCGCATCTGGAAGAAAGGCAACGGCACCCGGTACATCGGAGATCGTGCGTGGCTCCCCATCGATTCCGGTAAATCCGACACCTTCGCGGTTAAACGGATCTTCGCAAGCCGCTAGGGTCAGGACGGCGATTGTGGACAACAAGATTTTTTTCATGGCGCTCAACATTTTGTGGCGGTTTGCTGAAGCGTACTTGCAGGTCACCTAAAAAAGCAAGCCGCAGCCGATGCGATTGCATCACGCGCTGATGCGCCTCTGCAACGGACCCAGATCGATCTGGTCCAATCTACTCAGCAGAAGACGGCGAAGCAGAATAGAAAAAGGGCTCTGCCTGACAGAGCCCTTTTTAAAAAATGTCCACGTGGAACGGCAGATTACTTGATCTTGCCTTCCTTGTACTCGACATGCTTGCGAACGACCGGATCGTATTTACGAATGGTCATTTTCTCAGTCATGGTACGCGCGTTTTTCTTGGTCACGTAGAAGTGGCCCGTGCCCGCGGTCGAGTTCAGGCGGATCTTGATTGTCGTCGGCTTCGCCATGGTTGTCTCCTGCGTCCGAAAAGGCAGGGGCCTTTCGGTTGAATTCCTATGAGCGTGCGCTTTTACGCGCTGCACCGTCTATGTCAAGGCCAATCGGCCGATGCAGTCACAGGAATCCCACTCGGCGTTAGTCCGGCAGAGTTGGTGCGCCCATAAAGGTGTGAATCTGTTCCCGTTCCGCGTCTGAAAGACCCAGCGCAGTGGACAATTGCCGCAGGTATGACGCTTCACGCGCGTTATCCAGACGAATAGCCGCCAAAGACGTGGCGTAAATCTGCGCTCTCAGCGGCGCGCCAGAATCAGCCGCCAATCCCATGACATCAACCGGTGCATTCAGCTGCTCTTGTACAAACGCCCGCTCCTCGCCGCTGATGTCGTCGCCCAATTCACCCAGAATGATTTCTTTTTCGTGATCATCCAGCTCGCCATCCGCCTTGGCCGCCTGAATCATCGCGCGCAGCATCAGTTTGGCTTGTGCTTCCATTGCTGCGCCAGCCGGGGTGCCGCTGAACACGGTTTCCATCATGTCACCGGTCTGTTGGTTAGCCGTTTTCGCGGCCCCTTGCATCGCGTTCAACAGCCCTCCTAAACCCGCAGCTACAGCAGTGCTGCCGCCGAGTCCCATCTTGCCCATCATGTCCTGAAGTCCCGCTGCGCCTCCGGGCAAGCCAAACTGTTCGGCCATTTTGCCCAGCTGGTCCATGCCAAATCCTCCACCAGCGCCCTGCATCATGTCTTGCAAGCCCGCCATGCCGCCCATCTTCTGATACTTGTCCATACCCTTGGCCGCAGCAAAGCCAATGGCCACAGACGCCAGCGTTTTCATAAAGCTCATAACCAACCTCCCGGATCAAAAAACTGCACCTCAAATCTAACATCCGAATGTAGTGACGAATACAGTGTTCAACCCCAACGCGACTAAGGCCCGCGATAAAGCCTAAAATGCACGACTAAACCGCCATCAAGTTTGTCCATATCACGGATTCGTGATACGGTCGCGCATCCAAGAAGCCGAATTAAGGCTCATAGCCGAGGCAGCATCAACAGGACTGGCCTGTGTTGAGCAGAGTTCTTTAATGCGACTTTTCTTGGGGGGCTATCATGACAGAATGGGTTATCCAGGCCGAGGAACTGGCCAATTGCAATTGCAACTTCGGCTGTCCTTGCCAGTTCAGCGTTCTGCCGTCTCATGGCAATTGCGAAGCGGTTGTGGTCTTTGACATCCATAGCGGCCACTATGGTGACACCGATCTGGGCGGCCTTCGGGCGGCAGGTGTTTATCATTGGCCAGGCCCGATTCATGAAGGCAACGGTCAGATGCAACTGATCATCGATGAAAGCGCCTCAGCCGATCAGCGGGCCGCGTTGCAGGCGATCATGACCGGAGAAGACACCGACGAAATGGCCACGTTCTGGTACGTCTTCAGCGCGATGGCTCCGACCAAGCATGAAACCTTATTCGTACCGATCGAACTGGACTGGAGCCGGGAAGATCGCACTGGATATGCAAAAGTCACCGGTGTTTTCGACGTCGAGGTCAACCCGATACCCCACATCGTCTCTGGGGCGCCCCATCGGGCATCGATCCAATTGCCAAACGGATTTGAGTACCGCCACGCCGAGGCTGCCTCGGGCACGGCAAAAACCACCGGCAGCGAGATCAGCCTGACTTTAGATGCCACCCATGCCCACCTGGCACATCTGAACATCTCGGGTCACGGCGTATTGGGCGCATAGCTTTGGATGTCTCATGACCAAGCAGAAATCGTCAGGCCAAGCCGGGGCAGTTGAGCGGCTGTTGCGGCAGGACACTGTGATCGTTTTGAGCAGTGTTTTTCTGATCATTCTGTGTGCCGCATGGTACACGGTCGCCGGGGTTGGGATGAACATGTCCGCAATCGAGATGACGCGGATGGCTGGCCCGATAGGTGAGCCCATGACCATGGGCTCTGCCACGCCTTGGAGTACCGGTTATGCCCTGCTGATCTTTCTCATGTGGTGGGTCATGATGATCGCGATGATGACCCCAAGCGCTGCCCCTGCAGTGCTCTTGTTCACCGCGCTCAAACGCGTTGGTCCAGACAATGAGCGCACCGCGACTTACAGTTTGAGCTTTCTGTCGGGCTATCTCGTGGCGTGGGGGGCTTTCAGTCTTGCCGCTACCGCTTTACAGTGGGGTTTAGAACTCATCGGCCTGTCTGACGGACCGATGATGACAATCCGATCCGCCATTTTTGCGGGGACCGTTCTGCTGGCTGCAGGCATCTACCAGTTTTCAGAATTGAAGACCGCGTGTCTGCGTCATTGCCAAAGCCCTGCCCGATTTTTGGCTGACCACAACCATCCCGGTATATTGGGGGCGTTCAGAACAGGCGGCCTGCACGGAACCTATTGCTTGGGATGCTGCTGGGCGCTGATGCTGCTTCTGTTCGTCGGCGGTATCATGAACCTCTACTGGATCGCCGGGATCGCCGCTTATGTGGCGCTTGAAAAATTGCTGCCCACTGCCCGCTGGCTCGTTCCGGTCTCGGGTGTGGCGCTGATTGGCGCAGGTGTTTGGATGATCACTTCCACGTTTCTTAGCGGCAGCTGACACCAATCGGCCCCTGGGGCCAGCCGATGCAATGGCCCCAATTGATTGTCACAACACGGAGGTTTCAATGCCAATTTTCATTACTTATGCATCTTACTCACAAGCTGGCGTCAAAGGCATGTTGCAGAAGCCCGAGAACCGCACCGGTCCGGTAAAAACCTTGCTCGAGAAAGTCGGCGGCAGGCTGTTGTCTTTTTACATGACAACGGGCGGCAACGACGTTGTTGTGATCAGCGAAGCCCCCGACGGAACCGACGCTGTAGCCGTAGGCATGGCTGTTGCGGCGTCGGGTGCGGTGACAAGTGTCGAAACGGTCCGCGCCTGGACAGCTGACGAGTTTGTTTCAATTACTGAAAAAGCGGCCAGGTTGACCGGAGCGTACACACCGCCCGGAGGGTAAAGGAATACGCGCGGAGGACCTGTAAGCCGGATCTTGTTCCAGGGTTGCCCCCTTCGATGACCATTCCTCTAGGCCGTGCATTGCTGCGCGGCTCAAGCTGCCAACCCGGTCCCTCTCGGCCAAGACGCGCTTAGCGGTGGTATCGGCAGACGCCGACCATCCCGCGCGGGGACCCTATTTGGCATTGCTCCCGGTGGGGCTTGCCGTGCCGCCCCTGTTGCCAGTGGCGCGGTGGGCTCTTACCCCACCGTTTCACCCTTACCACACACGTGTGGCGGTCTGATTTCTGTGGCGCTTTCCGTCGGGTTGCCCCGCCCGGGCGTTACCCGGCACCGTTGTCTTGTGGAGTCCGGACTTTCCTCTCGGGCCTTGCGACCCCAGCGGCCATCCGGCCCTCCGCGCGGGGGATGGGTAGGCTTTGCGCCCTGCGACGTCAAGAGTGGAAAGCGGGGAAAGGGGCCAGCCCCTTCTTGGCCTGCGGCCAATTCAACCCCGAGGTATTTTTAGCCAGATGAAGAGCGGATCAGGTTACTGTGTCCGGCGGGGCGAGCACCTTCATATCCGCGGTTTCAAGCGGGCCATTTGCCCAGGGGCGAAATCGCAGCCGAACTGCCGCCAATAGTTCAACATCATCCACCGGGGCGGTGAAACCTGCCCGTCGCGCGGCGGCGCGGAATTCCCCCGGACTTGGTGAGGCTGACGCGATGTCTGGACCGCGTGGTTTTGCCAGAGCTTGCCGCTCTAGCCGTTGCCAATCAAAATGGGGCCCAGGGTCTGATTTGCGGCCCGGAGCCATGTCGGAATGGCCGATCACACCCGATGCAGGGATCGACCAATTTTTCATAATCCGTGGCAGCAGGGCTTCGAGCGTCGTCATTTGTGGTTCGGAAAAGGGATGTGATCCTGTGTTGTCCAATTCGATCCCGATCGATCGCGAATTTATGTCGTCCTTGCCATCCCACTCCCCTGCCCCGGCGTGCCACGCGCGGTGCTCTTCGCGCACCATCTGCCAAAGCGTTCCGTCATTGCCGATCAGGTAATGGGCTGAAACCTCGGCCTTCAGGTCACAGAGACGCTCCAGAGCTGCCTGGGCGCTGTCCATGGCTGTGTAGTGGATCACGATCAAAGACGGCGTTAGACCGTCTCGGCGTTCGCCAAAATTAGGCGAAGGATGCCAAATGGGTGAGAGTTCAATTGTTGACAGCACTGCGGAACGGGCTTGGGTCCCAGCCGCAAGCATAGCCGTCTCCGTCCGGGTCCAGACCTTTACGGTCGCGCTGTGGGCCGCCATTGGACAGGAACTCGATCTGTGCCTGATCAGGGGATGGGAATTGCGCGCAGTTCCTCTGAGCCTTAGCTTGCAGGTTAAAACCTGCGCGGCTGTAAAGCTGCGTACCGACCGGGTTCGAGGTGCTAAGGGCGTATTGCACAATGTTGGGCTGACCGCTTGCGTTGCGCTCTGGCACGGCGGTCGGGGCCACAACTTCGTAGGTCTGGCGGTTCTGCTCGATCCGGGCAGCGTCGGATTCGATGCTGCGCCGTTCAGACACCGCAGCAAAGTCCTGCTCGTCGGAAATTGCGCTGTTGTTTGACGCTGGTGCCGCAGGCACCACGCCAGAGCCCTGCCCCGACGTGCTGGCCAGGGCTGCAGCGGCCTGATTGGCAATATCGGCGTTTTCACCGGTTGCGACATTGGACGAACCGGGCGCGCCCAGCGGCTGCTGGGACACATCGACAGGAGCCAGCAGCGAGTTGCCTACTGCGCCCTGCCCGGCCAACTGCGCCTCGCGCTGTGCCTGATATTCGGGCGTATTGAACCCGGTGCTGGTCAGCGGCGCGACATCGGTACAGGCCGCAACCAGCGTCAGGGCGGGGACCAAAAGCAAAACGCGCATCACTTGGCTCCGTATCTTGTGCTACAGTTGCCTGAGGCTTACCACCATTTCCCGGGCTTGGCCACAAAACCAGCCGCGTTCTCCAGCGCATAGGCGGTGTTGAGCAGATCACCCTCTTCCCACGGGCGTCCGATCAGCTGCAGACCTAGCGGAAGCCCTTGTTTGTCGAGCCCTGCGGGCACTGAAATACCGGGCAAACCAGCCAGGTTAACGGTGACCGTGAAGACGTCGTTCAAGTACATTTGAACGGGATCCGCCTCGGTCATTTCGCCAAGGCCAAAGGCTGCTGAAGGGGTTGCCGGGGTCAGGATGGCATCAACGCCTGCGGCGAATACATCCTCGAAGTCCTTTTTGATCAGGGTGCGTACGCGACGCGCACGGTTGTAGTAAGCATCGTAGAAACCTGCCGACAACACATAGGTACCGACCATCACACGACGCTGCACCTCGTGGCCGAAACCTTCGGCGCGGGTTTTTTCGTACATCTCGGTGATGCCGTCGCCCTGTGCCAGCTGCGCGCGGTGACCATAGCGAACACCGTCATAGCGGGCCAGGTTCGAGGACGCCTCGGCCGGGGCAATCACATAATACGCAGGCAGTGCGTATTTGGTGTGCGGCAGCGAGATATCGACGATCTCGGCCCCAGCAGCTTTCAGCATCTCAGCCCCTTCGGCCCAGAGCTTTTCAATCTCGGTCGGCATGCCGTCCATGCGGTATTCCTTGGGGATACCGATCTTCTTTCCTTTGATATCGCCAGTCAGCATCGCCTCGAAATTCGGCACGGCCAACTCGGCGCTGGTGGAATCCTTGGGATCATGTCCGCACATCGCCTCAAGCATGATGGCCGCATCGCGCACATCTTTGGTCATCGGACCTGCCTGATCCAGCGAGGATGCAAACGCAACGATGCCCCAGCGCGAGCAACGGCCATAGGTGGGTTTGATACCCGTGATGCCCACAAACGCGGCAGGCTGGCGGATCGAACCGCCCGTGTCGGTGCCGGTCGCGGCCAAGCACAGATCTGCCGCAACGGCAGAGGCTGACCCGCCCGACGAACCACCGGGTGTCAGTTGTGCATCATCATTGCCACGGCGCCACGGGCTGACCGCATTGCCATAGACAGAGGTTTCGTTGGACGAGCCCATGGCGAATTCGTCCATGTTCAGCTTGCCCAGCATCACCGCACCAGCATCAGCCAATTGCTGCGACACGGTAGATTCGTATTCAGGCTTGAAGCCTTCAAGAATACCCGACGCGGCTTGTGACGGCACGCCCTTGGTGCAGAACAGATCCTTGATACCAATCGGCAGGCCGCACATGGACGGCGCATCGCCACCCTTGATCCGCTGGTCCGCTGCTTTGGCACGCTCCAGCGCGATTTCGGGCGTCTTGTGGACAAAAGCGTTCAGCGCGTCGGCCTCATCAATGGCCTTCAGGCAGGATTCGGTCAGCTCGACCGAGGTTACGTCACCTTTGCGCAGCGCGTCGCGGGCCTCGGCCAGGCCCAGTTTGTTCAGATCGCTCATGTCTTACTCCACCACTTTGGGGACTGCGAAGAACCCTTCGCGCGCGTCGGGGGCATTGGCCAGAACCTTGTCTTGCTGGTTGCCGTCGGTCACTTCGTCCTGACGACGCTTAAGGCGCATCGGCGTGACCGAAACCATCGGCTCGACCCCTTCGACATCCACTTCGTTCAGTTGCTCGATGAAACCCAGGATGGTGTTGAATTCAGATGCCAGCGCCGGCAGCGCGTCATCCTCGACCTTGATCCGGGCCAGTTTGGCCACTTTGGCGGCGGTGCTTTGGTCAATCGACATCGGCTTCCCTCATCTACGTTATGGGGCGTTTACCCGTCTGTTGCGGCAGTCGCAAGACCGCTGCGCCACGGGCAGGTCAGCGTTTCAAATTCCCGGTCTTTCACCTGCTATTCAAAACTGAATGAGGGATATGCAAAAAAGTAAACTGATTAGTTCATTTTCGAGCTTGAAAACTAAACTATACTGTTCATTTTGAATTATGCGACACAACGCAAACCGGAGAAACAAAATGAAACCCCTGATCACAGCCGCAGTCTTGTCCGCCACGTTTCTGGCCGCACCGGCCATGGCTTTGAGTGTCGACACAAGCAACCTGACACGCACATTGACCTTCCCGTCCCCCGTCGCGGAACCGGTCGCACAGGATCAGGTTAAACCTGCCAAATAAAGCGCAGGTCTCGGCCGGGTCAGATTTCCCCTCTCTGACCCGGCCCTTTGCATTTTCGAGGATGCATCTCCCATGGCGAGCCGTTAGCATGAGCGACACGACCAAAACGGCCGCGGGACTCTCGTGGCGCAGCTAAGCCAGTGGAACTAGAAATGAGCGCGCAAAAACAAGCGGTTCTGGACGCAATCGATGCAGCCAATGCACATGACCCCAACCTCGACGACGGCCGGCCCGAAGCGCAGCTTTACGGCGAACGCATGACCGCCGAGCTGGACCGTTTGTTTCCGAACGCCTCTGACGCCCTACAGATTGCGGCGCGTGGCCAACATGTAGAGCGCTGGAAACTCGCCCGCAGCGAATACCCAGAAGGTCGGGCAGGTTATCTGGCCTGGCGCAAGGCGCAGGCGGTGCACCACGCCGAGGTGGTCATGGGCTTGATGACGCGTGAAGGTTATTACGCTGAACAGGTCGAGGCCGCAGGACGCATGTTGCGCAAGCAAGGCATCAAGCGCGATGAAGAGGTGCAAGCGCTGGAAGATGTAATCTGCTTTGTGTTCCTGAAATGGTATTTCCAACCCTTTGCCGCAAAACACTCGGCTGAGAAAATCCAGAGCATCGTTGAAAAGACTGCCCGCAAGATGTCATCCGAGGGCCGTGCGCGGGTTTTGGCTGAGTTCGACCTGCCCGACCATCTGGCCGCCGCCTTTCAGGATTGAGTCAGGACCGACCTAAATACGTGGGCTGATACTCCTTGTTTGGAGGATAGCCAAAAGGGATCGCCCCGCCCGGCTCTCAGGCTTTAAGACCTGCTGAAAAGCGGCCCCGTATCAGGGCCGCGCGATATACTTCGATCATCCAGCCCAGCATGATGGCGTTCAGGATGTGCCACATGAAATGCGTACCCAGCGGCCATTGCCCGCAAACCGGCAAATCAAGTGCGCGGAACGTGATTGACAGGATCAAGATCAACGCTCCGACTGCCAACCCTTTGGCCAGGATCGGATCACGGCTCCGCAACAGGGCCGCATAGATCAGAATCAACAACGGGACCGGCGCATAGGCCGCCGATCCGCCGAGCCCTGGAAAAAGCTGAAACAGTGGAACGGTCGCGGCAGCATAGGGAAAAAAGAGCATTGTTCCCACAAGCGCGAACAGCGAAGACATCCGCCAGATGTCCCTGTTCACTGCAAAAATATAGACCAGAATGAACGGAAGGATCGGCACTACATCTGCCAACGCCGCCCAGACCTGTGCATGCGTGTGAAACAGATAGCTGCCGATTCCGATCATCGCCAAAAGCGCGACCAGAATCATGGCCAGCGGCATGTCCTGATTGCGCACCCGCCGCCACATAAGCCAAGCAGAAATCAGAAAGGCGGCGTTTGTAATCGCATTGATTGGCTCGGCCCAATAGTCCGGTGACAAACGTTCACAATAGCCATCAATTTCTCGAATCCATTCCATGGAATTTTACATAGCCGATGCTAGGCTACTGCCAAGACACCATTTGGGAGGAAATTGGGAATGAACATTATTTGGCTGGGACATGGCAGTTTTCGCATTGAAACGCAGGGGCAGGTTCTATTGATCGATCCCTGGCTGACCGGCAATCCGGTCTTGCCCGAAGATCAGCACGATGCCGCGCTGGACGGTGCGACTCATATCCTTCTGACTCATACACATTTTGATCATGTGGCTGATGTACTGCCCCTGGCCAAACATCTGAAAATCCCCGTTGTCGGGCAATATGACCTGATGGGGTATTGGAGCGAAGCCGAAGGAATTGAAACGATAGGCTTCAACAAGGGCGGCACAGTCAACCTGAACGGGGTCAAGGTGACAATGGTCCCGGCCTCTCATAGTTCAACCTTTTCAACGCCCGACGGTTTGCGCACAGGCGGTAGTGAGGTCGGCTTTATGATCGCTGCTGAGGGGCGAATGCTCTATGTCTCCGGCGATACAGACATCATGGCTGACATGGATTGGATGGGGGATTACTACAAACCCGATATCGGGATCCTTTCAGCTGGCGGGCATTTTACCATGGACATGAAGGCCACCGCCTATGCCGCCAAGCGATACTTCAATTTCAAGACGGTTATTCCGTGCCACTACAAGACCTTCCCGATCCTCGAACAGTCCGCACAGGTGCTGATCGACGAGCTTCCGGGTGTCGATGTTATCGAGCCAGAGGTGATGCAGCCCATCAAACTGTAGGCTGGGCTTCAGTCCGGCACGTCCTTGCGGCGGGATGTAAAGAAGTCTTTTAAAAGCGCCGCTGCGTCTTCACTGGCGATCCCGTCATAGACTTCGGGCACGTGATGCGCCTGCGGGTGCGAAAAAACGCGCGCGCCATGGGCCACCCCACCCGACTTGGGGTCAGCCGCGCCGTAGTAGATTCGCCGGATGCGCGCGGCCGCCAAGGCCGCGGCGCACATCGCACAGGGTTCCAGCGTCACGTATAGATCATGTTCTGGCAGCCGCTCAGACCCCGCCTTTGCACAGGCCTCGCGCAGAGCCAAGATTTCTGCATGGGCCGTTGGATCATTCAACTCGCGCGTCCGGTTCCCAGCCGCAGCCACGACCTTTGCGTCTGGACCAACCAGAACCGCCCCCACGGGCACCTCGCCGCGATCTGCTGCTGCGCGAGCCTCGGCCAGGGCTTGCTCCATATGCGATTTGAACACCATGCCCCTGACTGCATCAG
Organism: Ruegeria sp. HKCCA6837; assembly: GCF_013034475.1. NCBI lineage: Bacteria > Pseudomonadati > Pseudomonadota > Alphaproteobacteria > Rhodobacterales > Roseobacteraceae > Ruegeria > Ruegeria sp. HKCCA6837. The sequence goes on along the minus strand of NZ_WQGD01000006.1, from coordinate 37,864 downwards.
AAACCTGCCTTTCGCAAGCGCGCCGGATGGGTTATGGGCCTGACATGAACAAGACCCCTCCTCCCGGCGACCGGATCGCCAAAGTCCTGGCCCGTGCTGGCATCGCATCGCGGCGTGAGGCTGAGCGCATGATCGAAGCAGGCCGTGTGGCCGTGAATGGCAAGACCATCAACGGCCCTGCCCTGAACGTCACGGCAAAAGACAAGATCGTTGTTGATGGCAAGCCCGTCTCGGAACCGGAACCCTCGCGCCTGTGGCTGTATCACAAGCCTGCGGGATTGGTGACAACCACGCGCGACGAAAAAGGCCGCGAAACGATTTTCGACAAGCTACCCGAAGACATGCCGCGGGTGATGAGCGTCGGGCGACTGGACCTGAACTCCGAAGGCTTGCTGTTGCTGACCAATGATGGCGGGATCAAGCGCAAGCTTGAACTGCCCTCGACCGGTTGGCTGCGCAAATATCGCGTGCGGGTGAATGGCCGACCGAAAGATGGAGATTTCGAGCCACTGCGCAAAGGGCTGGTGATCGAAGGAGAGCGGTTTCAGCCGATGACCGTTACACTTGACCGCCAGCAAGGGGCTAATGCCTGGCTGACCATTGGCCTTCGGGAAGGCAAGAACCGCGAAATCCGCCGTGCGATGGAAGATATCGGGTTCACAGTAAACCGCCTTTTGCGCGTGTCCTACGGCCCGTTCCAGTTGGGCGATCTGAAACAGGGTGAAGTGGAAGAGATCCGTCGCCGTGTGATGCGCGATCAACTTGGGCTGGACGCAGACACGAAACCAGATGCTGCGCCCAAGCGCCCGGCGCGACCGCAAAGAAAACGGGCACCGATCGGCAAGAAACCTCGCAAGTGATGCAGGTTCGTCAACCTTCCCCCTAGCGCTAAGCCCGCGCATCCCCTAAATTTTCAGGGAATGCTGCTGTTTGGGGGGCGTGATGTCCGGAAGCGGAGTGCAAAAACTCGCCTACGCTGTTTTGTTGCTGCTGTTGCTTGGTGTCTGCACCGGCCTGCTTGGGGGGCTGTAGTCCATGGCAAAGCGGTTTGGCGGCAAGTACAGCCCGCAGGGCGATACCTCAGACGATACACCTTTGCCACGTGGACAGTTTGACGGTGCACGGGTCGAGCCCGCTGGTGCCCGTGCCAATCTTCTGTTTCTTCCGGCCATTCCTTTGGTGTTCCTGTCCCTGAATGACGGCGCAATTGGCATGACCATCGGCCTGATCGCAGCAGGCATTCTGACAGCAGCCGCGTTTTTGCTGCGTGAAGGTCTGCGGGCCGAAGCCTCATATAACGCCCGAAAGACCGCCCGACGGCCTGCTTTTCCGCGCAAGATATTTGCCAGCATTCTAACGGGCCTGGGTGCAGGGCTAGCCACATACAGGACCGAGTTTCTGGATGCAGAAACCGCCGCACAAGCCAGCTTGTTGGCCCCGGTGCTTTTTGGAGTGGCGGCTACCGTTTTGCACTCGGTCTCATTCGGCATTGATCCGATGAAGGATAAGGGCATGGAAGGGATCGACACCTTTCAGCAGGATCGCGTGGCCCGCGTCGTCGACGACGCCGAGAAACATCTGTCTGAGATGACGGACGCCGTCAAACGCGCGGGTGACCGCAGGGTCGAAGCCCGCGTCGAACGGTTTCAGGACACTGCGCGGGACTTGTTCCGCACAGTCGAAGAAGACCCCCGCGATCTGGCCGGTGCCAGAAAGTACCTGACCGTGTATTTGCAGGGCGCACGGGACGCGACCGTCAAGTTTGCGGACGTCTACGCCCGAACCCGCGATGCGCAGGCGCTTGCGGATTACTCTGCTTTGCTGGACGATCTGGAACAGAATTTCGCCGCGCGTACGCGCAAAATGCTATTGGATGACCGTAGTGATCTGACGGTTGAAATTGACGTGTTGCGCGAAAGATTGCAGCGCGAAGGCGTCCGGTTGGACTGACCGGTCATTATTTGAGCGAGGAACATACCCATGTCCGATGAGATCAAGAACAAGGCAGTTCAGGCTGAAACTCTGGTGCAGGAAGTCACCGCCGTTGCCTTGCCTGAACCGCAGGCCGAGGTCGTGTCGCTGGAAGACGCCGACGAACCCGTCAGTGCCGAAATCCGCAAGCGGATGGATGAACTCGACATGGGCAACACCAATTCGATCGTGTCTTTTGGGTCATCTGCACAGGCCGAGTTGCAGGAAATCAGTCAGGCGATGCTGGCGGATGTGCGCAACAAGGATGTGGGCCCCGCCGGGGACAGCCTGCGCAATATCGTCACCACGATCCGTGGCTTCTCGGTCAGTGAACTGGACGTACGCCGCGAACGCAGCTGGTGGGAAAAACTGCTTGGCAAGGCCGCGCCTTTTGCCAAATTCACCGCTCAGTACGAAGAAGTTCAAGGCCAGATCGACCGTATCACCGACGATCTTCTGGGCCATGAGCATACCCTGCTGAAAGACATCAAATCGCTTGATCTGCTGTATGAAAAGACGTTGGACTTCTACGACGAACTGGCGCTTTACATCGCTGCAGGCGAGGAAAAGCTGACCGAACTGGACAGCCACGACATTCCGGAAAAAGAGGCCGAGGTAGAGGCCGCGCCCGAAGATCAACAGGTCATGAAAGCGCAAGAGCTGCGCGACATGCGCGCCGCACGGGACGATCTGGAACGCCGTGTTCATGATCTGAAACTGACCCGTCAGGTTACGATGCAGTCGCTGCCATCGATCCGTTTGGTACAGGAAAACGACAAGTCGCTGGTGACCAAGATCAACTCGACCCTGGTCAACACAGTTCCTCTGTGGGAAACCCAGCTGGCGCAAGCTGTCACCATCCAGCGCAGCGCCGAAGCTGCCGCCGCCGTGCGTGACGCCAACGATCTGACAAACGAACTGCTGACCTCGAATGCAGCCAATCTACGCGAATCCAACAAGATGATCCGCGAGGAAATGGAGCGCGGCGTGTTCGACATTGAAGCCGTCAAGCAGGCCAATGCTGACCTGATCGGGACCATCAACGAAAGTCTTGCAATTGCAGATGAAGGCAAGGCCAAACGCGCTGCGGCCGAAGTTGAACTGCAAAAGATGGAAGCCGAACTACGCGACACTTTGGCCTCTGCCAAAGCACGCCAGGACGGTGTTGGTGACAATGCCGGCACTGCGGTTCCCGGCTAAAGGCAGGATCGGTGTGCGGCACTTCAATTCTCTGAAACTTGCGTTGGGTGTGACTTCGGTTTTGGCGTTGGCCAATTGCGATGAAACCCTTACATCTACTGTTGCGCCGCAGCCCCGCCCGGAACCCGCACCGACGGCGGCGAATGCGTATGTACCACCCTCGGCGGCCAGTCAGGATCTGGCGCGGTTTTACCAACGCGTTGAACGTGACCTTCTGGTTCGGGGGCTGTTGCGAACAGACGGCGGCGGACCGGATACGCCCTATGACGCCGACGATCTGGCCCGGAACTTCGAAACAATCGCGTTCTACAGCGAATATCCGACGCAGAGTGTTTCGATTGGTTCACGCCAGACGGACGGGCAGCTGAGCCGTTGGTCGGGGCCCGTTCGTATCCAGACCGAGTTTGGCCCCTCGGTTTTGCCCGAAACACGGACACAGGATGCGGAACAGGTTCGGGTGTTTGCGGGTCGTCTGGCCGGATTGACCCAGCACCCGATATCGGTTGTATCGCGAAACGCCAACTTCCATGTCTTTTTCGCAGGCAAGGACGACAGCGCCTATGTCGCGTCCCGCCTGAAACAATTGATCCCGAATATCAGCCAGGCTTCGCTGGATCTGGTCGCCAACCCACGCGCCAATTTCGACTGTCTGGTCTTTGCGTCTGCGACCAAGGCGTCTCCCTACAAATATGTGCGTGCGGTTGCATTGATCCGCGCTGAACTGACGGACCTGGTGCGCCGCAGCTGCATTCACGAGGAAATCGCCCAGGGGCTTGGCCTGTCCAATGACAGCCCGGCGGCGCGGCCTTCGATTTTTAACGATGATGATGAGTTTGCATTGCTGACCAGCCATGACGAGAAACTGCTGACGATGCTGTATGACCAGCGATTGCAGCCCGGGGTGGGCGTGGATGAAGCACGCCCTGTCGTACGTATTATTGCGCGTGAATTGATGGGGCAGCCGCTCTGACCCCAAGGACAGGAGAACCCAAATGGGAATTTTTGATTTTCTGACCGGAGAATTCATTGATGTCATTCATTGGGTGGATGACACCCGTGACACGATGGTCTGGCGGTTTGAGCGTGAAGGGCACGAAATCAAGTACGGTGCCAAACTGACCGTGCGCGAAGGTCAGGCAGCAGTATTCGTACATGAAGGGCAATTGGCCGACGTATTCACGCCGGGTCTCTATATACTTGAGACCAACAACATGCCGATCATGACCACCCTTCAGCATTGGGATCACGGTTTTCAGTCGCCGTTCAAGTCCGAGATCTATTTCGTCAACACAACTCGGTTCAACGACCTGAAATGGGGCACCAAGAACCCCATCATGCTGCGCGATCCCGAGTTCGGGCCAACCCGTATCCGGGCCTATGGCACCTACACGGTGCGTGTTAAGGACCCCGCGAAGTTCCTCGTGGAAATTGTCGGAACAGATGGCGAATTCACCATGGACGAAATCAGTTTCCAGGTGCGCAATATCATCGTACAGGAGTTCAGCCGCGTCATCTCGGGCTCTGGTATTCCTGTTCTGGACATGGCCGCAAACACCGCCGATCTGGGCAAGCTGATCGCTGCCGAAGTTTCGCCGGTCTTGGACAGCTATGGGCTGGAAATGCCAGAGTTTTACATCGAGAACATCTCGCTGCCCCCGGCGGTTGAGGCGGCTCTGGATAAGCGGACTTCGATGGGATTGGCGGGTGATCTGGGCAAGTTCACTCAATACTCGGCAGCAGAGGCGATGACGGCCGCGGCCAGTAATCCGGGTCAAGGCGGTGGCATGGGCGCCGGTCTTGGCATGGGTATGGGGATGGCAATGGCGCATCAGATGTCGAACATGGCAGCGGGCCAGCCGAGCGGCCCTTGGGGATCGCCCGCCCCCGCTGCCCCGCAAGCGGCAGCACACACGGCGCCACCTCCCCCGCCACCTGTCGAGCATGTGTGGCATATCGCTGTGGATGGTCAGACAAGCGGGCCGTTTTCCAAAGCCAAGATGGGGCGCATGGCCAGCGAAGGCGAACTGACACGTGACACCTATGTCTGGACTGCGGGACAGGACGGCTGGAAAAAGGCAGGCGACGTGCAGGAGCTTGCGCAGTTGTTCACAATCCTGCCGCCTCCGCCGCCCGGAACGTGAACAAACGCGGTCTTCCTTCAAATTCATCATGACCACCTGGTAATTCATGGCACACGTCACCGCCCCTAACCCTACCGAACACCGTTTCCCCTGCGACCAGTGTGGCGCGGACTACCGGTTCAACCCGGGTGATGGTACCTTAACCTGCGATCATTGCGGGCATTCCGAACCGATCAGTGCCGGACCGTGGGGCGGTGCAAGTCTGCGAGAGCTGGACTTTGACGCCGCCATCGCTGACCGCCTGCCGGACAGCGAGATCGAGGAAACCCGCGTTCTGTCGTGCCCAAACTGTGCCGCGCAGGTAGAGTTTGACCCAAACACCCATGCCGCCGAATGCCCGTTCTGTGCCACGCCGGTCGTGACAGATACCGGGATCAACCGGCATATCAAACCAAAGGGCGTATTGCCTTTTGCGTTCGACGAACGATCAGCCCAAAAGGCGATGGGCGATTGGTTGGGGCGACTATGGTTCGCACCAAACGGGTTGAAGGAATATGCCCGCAAAGGGCGCAAGATGCAGGGCATTTACGTGCCTTACTGGACTTTCGATGCTGACACCAAGTCTTCGTATCGCGGCGAACGCGGTACTGTCTATTATGAAACCCGCACCGTAATGCGAGACGGCAAGCGGGTTCAGCAACAAGTGCCAAAGGTACGCTGGACCCCCAAGTCCGGCCGCGTCGCGCGGTTTTTTGACGACTTGCTGGTGTTGGCGTCTAAGTCGCTTCCCAAAAGCTACACCGACGCGCTAGAGCCCTGGGATCTGCCCACGCTGGAGCCCTATCAGCCCGAATACCTCGCAGGCTTCCGGGCTGAAGCCTACAGCGTTGAACTGCGGGAAGGGTACGTCGAAGCGCGCGCGCATATGGCACGCGTGATCGAGCGGGATGTTCGATTTGACATCGGCGGCGACCGGCAGCGCATTCATGCGGTTGATACAGACGTGCGCGATGTCACATTCAAGCATATCCTGCTGCCCGTTTGGATGGCCGCCTATAAATACCGCGGCCAGACGTATCGGTTTGTGGTCAATGGCAGAACCGGGCGGGTTCAGGGCGAACGCCCGTGGTCAGCCATCAAGATAACCATCGCTGTTGTGCTGGGATTGCTGCTGGCTGCGGGTGTCGGCTATTTGGCGGCCACCGGGCAATAGGCAGACCTGCAGACAGGCTTGTGCATCCGACGAAGCGCGGCCATGTTCAGTTCGGAAAACAAAGGGATGAGCATGTTGTGTCGTTTGCTGAACTGAATACCCTTCTGAGAGACCGCCATTCCTGCCGGGCGTTTCTGCCTGATCCTGTCCCCCGCGCGCAGATCAAGCAGATCGTCGCCAGCGCATCTCGCGTTCCCAGCTGGTGCAATGCGCAACCCTGGCAGTTGGTAATCACCAGCGCAGACGAAACGGATGCTTTCCGTGAAGCGATGCAAAACGAGGCCGTTAGCGGAACGCCCGCTCCCGATCTTCCGTTTCCAACATCTTATTCTGGCGTGTACCAAGACCGCCGCCGCGCCTGTGGCTGGGCGCTTTACGAAGCTGTTGGAGTGGAACGCGGGGATCGCGCCGGGTCGGCGCAGCAGATGATGCAGAACTTTTCCCTGTTCGGCGCGCCACACTGCGCCATCCTATCAAGTCCGGCAGAACTTGGACCCTATGGCGCGATGGATTGCGGTGGTTTTGTCACGGCCTTCACGCTGGCCGCGCAGGCACTGGGTGTGGCGACAATCCCCCAAGCGGCCCTGGCCACTTACGGCCCCTTTCTGCATCGGTATTTTCAAATCCCTGAGGATCGCCTGATCCTTTGCGCAATTTCGTTTGGCTTTGCCGATCCGGATCATCCGGCAAATAACTTTCGAACAGATCGCGCCGCACCGAGTGACTTTGTGCAATGGCGCGGTTAAACAGGCGCAAGGGCAGTCCTATCGCGTTGAGGGAGGAACCACGTGCGCGCAGTATTGCAGAGGGTGTCATACGCCAAAGTGTCGGTTGATGACGCAGCCATAGGTTCGTCAGGGCCGGGCCTTATGATTCTTGTTTGCGCAATGCAGGGCGATGATGAGATGCAGGCCAGAAAGCTTGCAGAAAAAGCCGCGAAACTGCGTATCTTCAAGGATGACGCAGGCAAAATGAACCGCTCGTTGCTGGATGTTGGCGGATCAGCGTTGGTGATCAGTCAGTTCACGCTGGCCGCCGATACAACAAGCGGCAACCGGCCAGGGTTTTCAAACGCAGCACCACCGGAGCAGGGCGAGCGCCTGTACAAAGAATTTGCGACACATCTTGGCGCGCAAGGCGTTGCGGTGGAAACCGGACAGTTTGGGGCTGACATGGCGGTTGAACTTGTGAATGACGGCCCTGTCACGATCTGGATCGAGAACTGATGGACATATCAAAACAAGCGGTAGATTTTTGGCAGGCCGGGGTTGATGCGGTTGACGGATATACCGCCACCAAAGCCGCACTGCCTGGTGTTCCCAAACCGGACCGGATACTGGCCGTCGGCAAACCCGCGGCTGCGATGGCGCGTGCAGCGCTGGCGCGATTTGGCTCGGTCCCCACACTTGTCGTGACCAAGGACGATCACGGCCGCGACCTGCCAGACGCGGTCGAGGTAATCGAAGCTTCGCACCCGGTGCCAGACGACCGCAGCCTTGCCGGGGGGCGGGCGCTGCGCCTGGCGATGGAGCAAATGCAACCCGGGTCACATGTCCTCTTGCTGGTTTCGGGCGGGGCATCCTCATTAGCCGAGGATCTGTTGCCAGGAACATCTTTGCGTGATCTTGAGGCGTTGAATCGCAATCTGCTGTCGGAAGGTTTGGACATCTGCGCCATGAACGCCGAGCGGCGCAAGCTGTCTCGTATCAAAGGCGGCGGATTGCTGTCTCATTTCAAAGGCGCGCGGGCCACTGTGCTGGCGATTTCCGATGTGCCAGGGGATGATCTGAATGTCATTGGCTCGGGCATCGGCGCGTTGCCGGACAACTACACCTTTACCGCCACCACGCAGATCGTAGCTTCCAATGCCCATGCGCGGAATGCGGCGGTCACGGCTGCGGATGTGGCGGGCCTTGCGGTTTTTGCAAATGAAGAAGCCCTGCATGACGACTATTTGCAAGTCGCCGCGAAACTGGGGCCAATCCTACGCGGCATGGACAAGGGCGTTATGATCTTTGGCGGGGAACCAACTGTAGTCCTGCCGGAAAAACCCGGTCGTGGAGGTCGTAATCAGGCACTGGCGCTTGCTTTGGCCAAAGAGATCTCGGGGCAGCCTGGCCTGGCAATTGTTGTTGGCGGCACGGATGGAACCGACGGCCCAACAAACGCAGCCGGAGGAATCGTTTGCGGCACCACCTGGGCCGATGGGGCCGAAACCTATCTTCAAAATGCTGACAGTGGATCGTTTCTGGACAAAGTTGACGCGTTGCTGACAACCGGACCAACCGGGACCAACGTCATGGATCTGGTCGTCGCAATACGAGGGTAATTAGACACCTTGCCCACATTGTGATCCACAAGCGTCTAGAAATATCAAAAATTGCCAGTTTTCTTTTAGACAGATCACGGACACTGCGTTCGTGACATCCCTTCGTGTCGTCCATGTGCAGACGATCGTTTTTGATATCGGCACGAAATATCCTTGCCCGACTAGCAGAAATAAGCCAACGTTGACTCAAGCGTCAATAAAAAGTCCGAAAAGGGCTAAAACCACTCAATAGGGAGAAGACTAAATGAACGAACAAATCACACATATGGCCGGTCAGGTCACAGCAGGGAAAATGACCCGCCGCGAATTCATGGGGAAAGCAGCGGCATTGGGTGTTTCGGCTGCCATGGCCAGCACTATGTTTGCCGACGCCGCTCGTGCGGCGGGTCCAGTGAAGGGTGGAACCTTCAAAATGGGCGTTCAAGGGGGCGAAAGCACAAATACGCAGGATCCGGCGTTGTGGTCGTCCGATGTTCCGATTGCTGGTGGCCAGCAGTGGGGCGAGACGCTGGTCGAAGTAAATGGAAAGGGCGAACTTGAAGGGTTGGTTGCCGAAAGCTGGGAAGGGTCTGCGGATGCAAAGACTTGGCGCTTCAAAGTCCGACAGGGTATCGAATTCTCCAATGGTAAAACAGTCACCCCAGAAGACATCATGCGCACGATGGAGCGCCACACAAATGAAGATTCTCAGTCTGGTGCACTAGGTATCGTGCAGGGCATTGAATCGATGCGGGTCGACGGGGACACCTTTGAAGTCACAATGGAAATCGGCAATGCCGATCTACCCTACTTGCTTGCCGACTATCACTTGAAAATCCAGCCAGACGGTGGCTTTGATGATCCGAACTCGGCCGTCGGCACCGGACCTTATGTTCTGGAGAGCGACGAGCCAGGCGTGCGTATGCAGTTTGTCCGCAATCCGAATTACTGGGGCGGCGACGCTTTTGCCCATTACGACAGTGTCGAAGTAATCACGCTGAACGATGCAACAGCCCGGACCGCCGCACTTCAGTCAGGTCAGGTAGACATCATCAACCGGGTTGAGCCCAAGATTGCCCAACTGCTGGACCGGGCGCCAAATCTGTCGGTTCAGAATGTCTCGGGGCGGGGCCACTACGTGTTCATCATGCATGTGGATACTGCACCATTTGATGCAAACGAACTGAGGTTGGCATTGAAATATGCCATCAACCGCGAGGAAATGGTTGATAAAATCCTTCGCGGGTATGGCGGTATCGGCAACGACATGCCAATCAACGCTGCCTATCCGCTGTTTGACGATAGTATTCCGCAGCGTGAGTACGACCCAGCAAAAGCTGCTGAGCATTACAAGAAATCCGGGCATGACGGCTCACCGATCATCCTTCGCACGGCCGATGGAGCCTTCCCCGGTGCCGTGGACGCAGCCGCATTGTTCCAGCAAACGGCACAGGCTGCGGGGATTCCTTTGGAGGTCAAACGCGAACCAAATGACGGATACTGGTCCGAAGTCTGGAATGTGCAACCATTCTGCGCGTCGTACTGGAGCGGGCGCCCGGTTCAGGATCAGATGTACGCGACCGCGTATCTGTCAACTGCTGACTGGAACGACACACGCTTCAAGCGCCCCGAGTTTGACGAAATGCTGCTGGCGGCACGCAGCGAACTGGATGACGCGAAGCGCAAGGAAATCTACTCGAAAATGGGCATGATGGTGCGTGACGAAGGCGGCCTGATCCTGCCAATGTTCAACGACTTCATTGACGCAGTCAGCAACGAAGTCCAAGGATATGTTCCTGACCCGAACGGCGCCATGATGTATTGGTACGCGTCGAAATTCACCTGGAAAGCCTAAGGTTCCAGGTCAATGCATCCCATCATAATACTGGTTGCTCAGCGCCTTGCGCTGAGTACCCTTCTCCTTATCGCGGCGTCAGCACTGATTTTTGCAGGGACAATGATTTTGCCCGGCGATGTGGCACAATCGATCCTGGGGCAATCCGCTACGCCGGAGTCGCTGGCCAACCTTCGTGAAGAGCTCGGGCTGAATGATCCGCCGCTCACCCGCTATTTCGACTGGCTGTTTGGGGCCCTGCAAGGCGATCTGGGGACCGCTTTGACCAACGGCCGTGACATTGCTGAAAGCATCGGACAGCGGATGTCGAACACCCTTTTTCTGGCCTTCTGGGCTGCGATCATTTCGGTGCCTCTGGCCATCATGTTGGGCCTGATTGCCGTACGCTATAAGGACCGGTGGCCTGACAAGCTGATTTCGGCAGTGACACTGGCCTCAATCTCGATTCCGGAATTCCTGATCGGCTACCTGCTTATGTATTTCATCGCGGTAAAACTGGGCTGGTTCCCATCGGTCGCAATGATTGGTGACCATATGAGCCTTTTGCAAAAGCTTCAGGCTATCGCCCTGCCCGTAATGGTTCTGACGCTCGTGGTTTTGGCGCATATGATGCGTATGACCCGTGCGGCGATTTTGAACGTCATGCAATCGGCTTATATCGAAACCGCCGAGCTTAAAGGCCTGACCGGGTTTCAGGTGATTGCACGCCATGCCTTCCCGAACGCCATCGCCCCGATCGTAAACGTCGTGATGCTGAATCTGGCCTATCTTGTGGTCGGTGTCGTGGTGATCGAGGTGGTCTTTGTCTACCCTGGAATGGGCCAATACCTGGTCGATCATGTTGCGAAACGTGATGTTCCGGTGGTGCAGGCCTGTGGTCTGATCTTCGCGGCCGTCTACATCGGCCTCAATATGGTCGCGGACATCGTCTCGATCCTGGCCAACCCGCGTCTGAGGCACCCGAAATGAAGAACATCCCTATTTCCGCACTGATCGGGTTGTTCCTGACGGCCCTCTACTTTCTCATGGCGCTGTTCGCGCCGCTCATCGCCCCCTACGGCATGGCCCAAGTGGTCGGCGATGTATGGGAACCCTCAAAGATCGAGATCATGCTTGGGATCGCTCCCGCAGGTTTCACCGAGTCAAACTTCTGGCTGGGCACCGACAATATCGGTCGCGATCTGCTTAGCCGCATGATCTATGGCGGTCGCACGACAATCTTCATCGCAACGGCTGCGACCATCCTGTCCTTCGTGACCGGCTCGGTCCTGGGCTTCTTTGCGGCTGTGATGGGGGGCTGGGTCGACCAGGTGCTGTCGCGCTTTGTCGATCTGATCATGTCGATACCGACCTTGATCTTTGCCCTTGTGGTACTGTCGGTGATGCCTGTGACAGTTCCGATTTTGATCGTCGTTATGGGCTTGTTGGACTCGACGCGGGTCTATCGTCTGGCCCGTGCTGTCGCTGTCGACATTACAGTCATGGATTATGTCGAAGCCGCCCGTCTTCGGGGCGAGAAAAACGGTTGGATCATCTTCCGGGAAATCCTGCCCAACGCGCTTTCACCGCTGGTTGCCGAGATGGGCTTGCGTTTCATCTTTGCCGTACTTTTCGTCTCAACCCTGTCCTTCCTGGGTCTTGGTGTACAACCGCCCGAGGCTGACTGGGGTGGCATCGTGAAGGAGAACAAGGAAGGCATCGTGTATGGCATTCCCGCCGCCTTGTTGCCCGCCGTTGCCATCGCGACGCTGGCGATTTCGGTCAACCTTGTGGCCGACTGGGTCTTGAACCGAACCACATCACTGAAAGGAGGCCGGGGATGAGTGATCCACTTCTCAAGGTCCGCGACCTCAAAATCGGCGCAACCGTCTACCCACCGGGTGAAAAACCCCATGACATTGAGATTGTCCATGGGGTCAGCTTCGACCTGGCACCTGGTAAGGTGCTCGGTCTGATCGGTGAATCCGGGGCCGGTAAATCCACGATCGGTCTAGCGTCCATGGCCTATGGCCGGGGTGGCGTGAAGATCACAGGCGGAGAGGTTTGGGTCAACGGGCGCGATATTCTAAAAACTTCACATCGGGATATTCGCAAGCTGCGCGGGGGCGAGGTGACTTATGTGTCTCAGTCCGCTGCTGCGTCCTTTAACCCTGCCAAAAAAATCATGGATCAGGTGGTCGAGGCTGCGGTTGAACAGAAAAAGTTCAGCCGCAAAGAAGCCGAAAGTCGCGCGCGTGAGCTGTTCGCCAAGCTGGGTCTGCCCGATCCGGACAATATCGGCGATCGTTACCCGCACCAGGTCTCTGGGGGTCAGTTGCAGCGCTGCATGACGGCGCTGGCGCTGTGTCCCGAACCTGATCTGGTGGTGTTCGACGAACCAACCACCGCGCTGGACGTGACCACCCAGATCGACGTGTTGATGGCGATTAAAGAGGCCATTGCCGACACTGGTGTTGCCGCGCTGTATATCACCCACGACCTTGCGGTTGTGGCGCAAGTGAGCGACGACATCATGGTCCTGAAAATGGGCAATACCGTTGAATACGGGAACACGGATCAGATCATCAACAATCCGCAGGAAGAGTATACGCAAGCTTTGGTCTCGGTACGCTCGATCGAGCATGAAGAGAAACAGCCAACGGCGGACCCCGTGCTCAGCGTTGATGGGATCACTGCGCGTTATAAGGGCCTGAATTTCGACGTGTTGCACAACGTCAATGTCGAGCTTCATCCGGGGCAGACATTGGCTGTTGTCGGCGAGTCTGGCTCGGGCAAGTCCACGCTGGCGCGCGTGATCACTGGCCTGCTGCCACCGCGCGAAGGAGAGATTACCTTTGCCGGGCGCAAGCTCTCGCCGGACCTCAAAGGCCGAACCCGCGAAGACCTGCGCGAATTGCAGATGATCTACCAGATGGCCGACGTGGCGATGAACCCGCGTCAGACGGTTGGTACAATCATTGGCCGCCCGCTGGAGTTCTACTTCAACATGCGCGGAGCGGAAAAGCGCAAGCGGATCATCGAATTGCTGGATGAAATCGAACTGGGCGAAAAGTTCATCGACCGATATCCGGCTGAGCTGTCTGGTGGTCAGAAACAGCGTGTCTGCATCGCGCGATCCCTGGCTGCGAAACCCAAGATGATCATCTGTGATGAGGTGACATCGGCGCTCGACCCACTTGTGGCGGATGGTATTCTCAAGCTGCTTCTGGACCTGCAGAAGATCGAGAATGTGGCCTATCTGTTCATCACCCACGATCTGGCAACTGTCCGTGCAATCAGCGACAGTATTGCGGTGATGTATCAGGGACGCGTTGTGCGGTACGGTCCAAAATCGCAGGTGCTCAGCCCGCCATTCGACGACTATACCGACCTTTTGCTCAGCTCGGTGCCCGAAATGCATCTGGGCTGGCTGGAAGAGGTTGTCGCCCATCGCAAGATGGAGAGCGCGGGGAACTGATCCACGCTTGTGACAGTTCCATGAAATCTGAAAATCCCGGCGCTTTGTCCAATGACAGGTGTCGGGATTTTGCTATTGGGGGCGTGAACAGTCGTGTTTTGAGCCGCGAATCTCCTAGGCTCGGCTGAAGAAATTACTGAAAGGCTCGGGCATGGACCGCAAACTTCTGCTCATCATTCTGGACGGCGTCCCCTACCGCAATTTTCGCCGCCTGTTTGGCAATCTGGAAGGCTGGGTCGACAGCGGCGACGCGCGGGTTTGGAAGCTGCGCGCAGTGCTGCCCTCTACTTCGGCCAGCTGCTATGCATCGATCCATACAGGTGTGACACCGCAGGACCATGGCTGCACTGGCAACGGCAATGTTTTTCGCCTGAGCCACAAGGATGTGTTCAGCCAGGTCCGCGAAGGCGGCGGTGTAACCGGAGCGGTCACCCACAGCTATTGGTCGCAGTTTTTCAACCGCCACCCCTTCGACTATGTCCGTGACATCGAATATGACGAACCCGAAAGCCAGACCATCAACCACGGTCGTTTCCACACCATGACCGGCTATGGCAACGACAATCAGATGACACCGTCCGATATCGATCTGTACGGAACCCTCACGAATCTCTGCCTGCGCTTCGGGCTGGATTATGGCATCCTGCACGCCTGCACGTTGGACAGCATGGGTCACCGGTTCTTCCACGATTGCGAGGAAATGGACCACGCCTGCTTTGTCGCGGACGAGATGCTGGCGCCCTTCATTCCCCGTTGGCGGCAACTGGGCTACGAAGTTATCGTGACAGCTGATCACGGTCAGGATGAACGCGGTCATCACGGTGGGCGAGGACCGCTGCAGCAGGAAACTGCGCTGTATTACTTCGGCGACGCGGACGGCCCCGACGCAGATACTGTAATCGACCAATTGCAGTTGGCCCCCACGATCCTGCATCGCATGGGCGCGCCTGTCGCAGAAACGATGAAGGGCGAAGTTTTCTTGCGATAACGTTCAACCGCTTTTTAGGCGGTAAAGGACTTAGTCGTAAGACCAGATCCCCTGCCCCAGCGCTTCGATAGCGACCGAGATACGCTCAAAGCTTTCTGCTGCGCGTTTCACCGAGGTACGAGCGCGCAAATAGCCATGAACCAAGCCGGGCTCATTGATCCAATGGGCCTTTCCTCCTGTCGCCGCTATCTTCTCGCAGTAGTTCGGCCCATCATCCCGTAGCGGATCGCAATCTGCAGTCACCACTACTGTGGGCGGCAGGTTCGAAAAATCACTGTCCTGCAAAGGTAAATAGGTTGGGTCACCTTCGGGCTGATCCCCAGCGTATCGGACGGATTCATAGAACTTTATATCGTCCAAAGTCAGCAACGGGGCGTGGGCGTGTTCCAGGTAGGAGCCTTTGGTTCGGTCCCCACCAAGCAGGGGAAAAATCAGCACTTGGCCCAAAATGCCGTCCAATCGGCCCCGCGCGTGATGGGACACCGCAGCGGCAAGGTTTCCTCCGGCACTGTCACCCGCCAAGATCAACGGGTCACCAAATTCACGCGCCGCCCAGTTCACTGCTGTCCAACTGTCATCGAACTGCGCGGGGTGCACATGTTCAGGGCACAGCCTGTAGTCAACTGCGACTACACGATACCCTGTTTGCGCGCAGAGTTCAGCGCAGACGTCATCGTGGCTGTCCAGCCCACCCAACACAAATCCACCGCCATGGAAATAAACGACGGTTCGGGTGGGCTGCCCTGCGGTGTAGATGCGGACAGGAACTCCATCGGCTGTCAAATCCTGTGTTTCCACCCCGACAGGTCGCGGTTGGCGGAAATCCTGACACATGGTGTCATAGACGCGGCGCTGATCTTCGATTGAAAGATCAACCGCATCATCAGGATAGCTTTCAGCCGTGCGACGTATGAACGCCCAGGTTTCCTCGTCAATCAGGCGTTCATAATCCATTGTCCCTCCGGCTTACTCAGACCACTCCCACGGCTGGGTATATGCGCCCAGCACTTTTGAGACATCGTCTTCCGAAGATCCGTTCGCGTCAAGCTGCGCTACAAGGCCACGCCTTTTATCATCGATCACCGAAACAACACGCGCCGATACCTCAGCTGTCTCAAGCGCACCATTATAGATACGTGTGATAGCCTGTTTACGCAGATCGGGCTTAAAGACCTTACCAACCGCAGTTTTGGGCAATTCGTCCAGAATGGTCATATGTTTGGGCTGCGCCGCACGTTCATGCACATGAACCTTGCAGTAATCCATCAGCTCTTTTTCAGTGACCGAGGCGCCTTCGACCAGTTCGACAAACGCACATGGCACTTCACCGGAATGCGCGTCTGGTTGACCAATGGCACCGGCAAAAGCGACAGCTTCATGTCCCAATAGCGCTTCTTCGATCTCGGCTGGGTCAATGTTATGGCCACCGCGAATGATCAGATCCTTGGCGCGGCCCGTGATCCAAAGGTATCCGTCTTCGTCAAACCGCCCCAGATCACCCGTGCGCAAATACTTGTCGTAATAGTATAGATCGACATTCTTGTCGGCCTCGGTATAGGTGTTGCCTGCATAGACACCCGGGTTCGAGATACAGATTTCTCCGATTTGATCCGTACCGCATTCGACCGGTCCATCCGGCCCGCTTTGCAGGATTTTTACATCGGTGTAAGGGAACGGAATACCGATCGATCCGATCTTTTTTTCACCATCCACAGGGTTACACGACACCAGGCACGTGGCCTCGGTCAGGCCATAGCCTTCGACGATCTTCACACCCGTGGCTTCTTCAAAGCGACGGAACAACTCAACCGGCAGCGGGGCCGAGCCAGAGAAAGCTGTCTTCACGCTTGAGATATCGGCATCAACCGGGCGCTGCATTTTGGCCGAGATGGCAGTGGGTACAGTGATAATGAAAGACACCTTCCAGCGTTCGATCAGCTTCCAGAAGTTGTCGAAAACGCCGTCTCCGCGATACCCGGCTGGTGTCGGGAAGATCACATGCGCGCCCGAGGACACGGCTGCCATCATAATCACGTGGACAGCAAAGACGTGGAACATAGGCAGCGGGCACATGATGACGTCGTTTTCGTCAAACAGCAGCGTATGTCCCAACCAGCCGTTATAGACGAGACCAGAATACTTGTGTTGCGCCACTTTTGGCATGCCGGTCGTGCCGCCCGTATGGAAATAGCACGCAACACGGTCTTCCTTGCTGTCTTCAAATGTCAGCGTCGTCGGCTGTTTGACCAACTCTTTATTAAAGTTCTTGTAATTCGCATGGGCGAGTTTTTCCCTGTCACCCATCTTGGGGCGCAGGAAAGGCACCAACCAGGACTTGGGCGGTGTCAGATAGCGGTTCAGGTCGATTTCCAGAATGGTGCTGACCTTGGGCGCGTGGCGGACCGCTTCCTCCACTTTCTGGGCCACATCCGTTTTTGGGAAAGACTTCAGCGTCACCACAACCTTGGCGCCGGTCTCGCGCAGGATGGCCGCAATCTGTTCCGGCTCAAGCAGCGGATTGATTGGGTTCACGATCCCGGCTACCGCGCCGCCCATCATGGTGATCAGAGTCTCGTTACAGTTGGGCAGCACATAGGCCACCACATCTTTTTCGCCCACACCCAGTGAACGGAAGAGGTTCGCAGCCTGATTAACCTTGCCCTGCAATTGTGACCAGGTCAGGGTCTCGGCTTTGTCGGTTGGTCCCGACAACAGTTGAAAACTGATGGCATTGTGGTTGGGAAACTTCTCTGCCGTGCGCGACAAGAGCTGATGGAAGGTGACGGGCAGATCCCGATCCTCCCACGGCATTTCCTGTTCCATGCGCGTTTTGTCTTCCAATCCCACAAAGGCCATGTGGTTCCTCCCGTTATTTTCTCCCGCATTTTGCGCAGGCTTGTTGTTCGCCTCCAAGATGGGATCAAAAACGAGCCCGCGCAAGCGAGGGCTTAGCTGTGACAGTGAGTAAAATGTAGAATGACGCTACGGCGGAAAGGGAAATGCCCGTGCGTCACCCTTATTCCGCGGCGACACCGTCGGTGAATTGCAACCGGGCCAGACGCGCATATAGCCCGTCCTGAGAAACCAGATCGTCATGGCTGCCTTGCGCCACGATACGGCCTTCTTCCAGCACAACAATGCGGTCGGCTTTCTTCACAGTTGCCAAGCGGTGTGCAACGATCAGGGTTGTGCGTCCGGCCCGCATCTGGTCCACCGCGCCCTGTACCGCGCGTTCGCTTTCCGCATCCAGAGCCGAAGTTGCCTCGTCCAGCAACAGAACCGGCGCGTCGCGCAGAATGGCCCGCGCAATGGCGATACGCTGCTTCTGACCGCCTGACAGCATCACGCCGCGTTCGCCAACAAAGCTGTCATACCCTTCCGGCAAGGCAGCAATAAAGTCATGCGCGGCAGCGGCACGGGCCGCGGCTTCAACTTCGGCATCGGTTGCATCTAGACGCCCGAAGCGGATGTTTTCACGGGCCGAGGCAGCAAAGATCACAGGGTCCTGAGGAACCAGAGCCATATGCGTACGGAAATCTGCCCGATCCAGTTCTCTCAGGTCGTGGCCATCCAACGTGACCCGGCCCGAATTGGGGTCATAGAACCGCTGGATCAACTGAATGACTGTCGTCTTGCCCGCGCCGGAAGGTCCGACAAAGGCAACCGTTTCACCCGGATTGACCTGAAGCGAAAGATGATCCAGCGCAACGGTGTCGGGACGCGACGGATAACGGAAGCTGACATCTTCGAAGCGGATTTCACCTTGAACATCCTTGGGCAGGATCATGGGCTTGGCAGGATCGGTCACGGTGTCTTGCGCATTGAGAAGTTCGACCAGACGCTCTGTTGCCCCGGCAGCGCGTTGAAGTTCGCTCCAGATTTCGGACAGGGCCGCGACCGAGCCGGCCATAATGACCGAATAGATCACGAACTGCACCAGTACGCCTTCGGTCATCACGCCGTTGCGCACATCATTTGCACCCATCCACAAGACGCCGACGATGCCCGAAAAGACCAGAAAGATCACAATTACCGTCAGTACCGCACGGGTTTGAATGCGGCGCAGCGAGACCACATACGAGGTTTCGGTCATCTCTCCGAATTGCTTGCGGCTTTCCTGTTCGTGGGTAAAGGCCTGCACCGTCTGAACAGCGCCCAGAGCTTCACCTGCGTTTCCGGACGAGGCTGCAATCCAATCCTGATTCTCGCGGCTGATCACACGCAGACGGCGACCCAAAACCAATATCGGAACAATGACAATCGGGATCAATAACAGAACCAAACCCGTCAATTTGGCCGAGGTCAGCAGCATCAGCACCAGCCCGCCGAAAAACATCAACATGTTACGCAACGCGATCGACACCGAGGACCCAAGAACCGACTGAATCAGGGTCGTGTCCGTTGTGATCCGGCTGAGCACCTCACCCGTCATGATGCGTTCATAGAATTCCGGGCTCATCGCGATCACGCGATCGAACACGGCCTTGCGAATATCGGCGACAACGCGTTCGCCCAAGCGCGTGACCAGCGCGTATCGGATGCCGGTGCCCACGGCCAAAACAGCGGCAATGCCCAACGCGGCCAGAAAATACCAATCCAGCAGCTCGCCGTCCTGGATGCGAAAGTTGTCGATCACGCGCCGAACCGCCAGTGGCAGAGTCAGCGTCATGCTTGCGGTCAGAATCAACGCCAATGTCGCGCCAATCATCAAAAACTTATAGGGCTTCATGAATGGCCAGAGCGAGGCCAGCACCCCAATTTTCTTTGAGCGGGCCCGCTCTTCACTGGCACCGGGTGCAGCGGCTGGCGCTGGTTTACTGGCGGTTTGTCTTGCCATGTCGGGCCCTTATGGATTGAACTCTAGAAAGTGACCGCTTTCTTGGCCTCAACCGCCCTTTTGGTCAAGCATGACAACAAGGATCAGCGCCCCGAAAGGGCCATTTGACGCAGAAAAGTTTGGGATCTTGGAGCGGGTAGACGGAATCGAACCGACATAGCCTGCTTGGAAGGCAGGGGCTTTACCATTAAGCTATACCCGCTCAATGTTTCGCCTTCCTATGTGATGGCAAAGTGGGCGTCAAGAGCGAACCATCACTTGGGTAAATTGACCCCGAAAGAAGGGATTTTTTGTAGTTTGCGAGGACGGTGTGAGTAAAGGCGTTCTGCTTGATATCGCTGGTGTTCTGTATCAGGGTGACAAGCCACTGGCTGATAGTGCGGAGGCGGTTTCAACCATTCGCGGCACAGGACTTCCGGTTCGCTTTCTGACAAATTCAACCCGAAGACCAAAGCGTGTTATTCTGGATAAGCTACAAGGCTTCGGAATAGACGCAGATGCCACGGAAATCCTTACACCAGCGGCGGCCGCCTGTGCCTGGCTAGAGGAAAACGGTCTTGCGCCACATCTTGTGATCCATCCGGATCTGGAAGAGGATTTTGCAGCGTGCTCGAAATCCGGTCCGGGAGCAGTCATCGTTGGAGATGCTGGCCGCTTTTTCACCTATGAACGGTTGAACGCGGCCTTTCGCCTGATCAAGGACGGGGCTCCCTTTCTCGCATTGGCGTCGAACAGGGTATTTCGCGATACAGACGGCGAATTGAGCCTGGATGCTGGTGCCTTCGTCCAAACGCTTGAGTATTCTAGCGGCAAAAATGCTCTCCTGTTTGGAAAGCCATCGCCAACGTTTTTCCGCTCTGCCGTACAAAGCATGGGGTTAGAGCCTGCTGACGTAACAATGATTGGCGATGATGCCGAAAGCGATATCGCGGGCGCTTTGAAGGCAGGCTTGGGCGCGGCCTTTCTGGTTCGAACCGGAAAATACCAAATCGGCGACGAGGCGCGCTATGAACCAAGACCCACTGCAACCGCGGACGGAGTCCGCGCCGCGGTGGAACTTGTAATCAAAGGACGCGGTTGAATGCGTCGAACCAGCATTGCTTCGGCGGCAGCTGTCACGCTGGAAACGGATGGGTTTCGTGTAGTGAAGGGCGATCTGACCGATACTTAAGTTCTGTGTTGGGTTGGAACATGGCCTGCGCATTGACTGAATAATTGCGCTCATAGAGGGCACCGACAATGTCCGACAATCGCAGAGGACAGAATTTGCAAAGTCTAGCGGACGGCCCGAAGCGGCCATTTGCGTCAGCCGCATCGAAGGTCTGGTTCGAGCCCATTTTGGCCAATGCTGCGCGATGCCCCAATGACCGCAACGCAGGAGCAAGCAGTCTTTGGAAAAACCGACTGCAGACCCAATGCGTCCGTATAGAAAGAGTCATGAATCCGCGTCAGCTCCAGCGATTAATGACATTCGCATCTCGCGTGGCTTTAGAAGCTTGAAACTCCCGTAGGCTCGAGAGATGAAACCTGCTTCTTGGAGTTGACCCAGATGCTATGCGACCGTAGACCGCGCAAGATTCGCGAGGTGAGCGAGATCGGACCGTGTCGCATCAACTTCGGGCTGCCGATCAAAAGGATTGTCGTTCATACGCACATCTGCGAGCCGCACGAGAAGAATAGTGAAGCGTCGAGTCGATCAGAAGATGCAGCGGGCCGCTTCCCGCCGCGATACGGAAGACTCACCTTCAGCGTTCTTTGACGGCGGCACAGGGTACTGAAATCAGGCACTGCACAGTCCGCCAGTCAGCCGCAGGCAACTACCCACGAAGCCCGTGGCTTGCCTCAGCTGCAGCCCGACAAAACCTTCAGGGTCAGACACGCTTGGAATGCGGATTCGCTGAAACTGTGGTGACGACCGCGCTTGCCTTAAGGTAGCGGTGTCCAATCTATCTCAGGATCAAACCAGATCGAAAGCGATCCTCGTTCTTTCAATGCGTGATTGTACGAAGGCCAGTTCCCGGTCTTGTACTTCGTTCGGGCCCAACTGGTCGTATCTCTCAGCTATCATGCTGGATTTATGAGGTGAATCCTTCAACCCATTTGGCAGCAAAGCAGCTTGGCTCCAGAATTGGCGACCCGTCAGTTGGGAAAGAATCACGAATCTAGCCATTCGGATTCCGGTAAGGGATCAGGCAATTTTCCGACACAGAATCGACCAAAATGCCAAATCTTACAATCCTGGCGTGTATTTCTCCGTGATTTGGAGGATGCGGCGCCCTGATGGCGGGACCTAACCTTGTGGAAGGCTCCGTCGATATGGAGGGGGTTAGAACGCCGCGAATTTGGGCGGCATCCATCAGTAACTAGTGAGTTAACTAGGAGAGTAAAATGTTGAAGCTTTATGTAATGATGAAAACCATGGCACGCGACGAAAGCGGCGCGACCATCGTGGAATACGGCGTTGCTCTGACAATCGTCACGGCGATTGCAGTGGGCACTCTTTCCGCTTTGGGCGCAGATGTTTCCGGCCAGTTCACCGCTGCGGAAACCCGGATTCCTTAAGGAATACAAAGCACGCGGTGCGCTCAGCCCCGCGTGCTTATCGCCCCGGAAAATTTTCTTGATCCATTGGCAAAGTGCAACCGTTCCGATCGGTTCATTCAATAAACGCCAGGAAATAGCTGAAGGAGCACCAGATGAGACTCTCTGCCATTTTCACTGCATTGACGGGCCTAGTCGTAGCCGGAGGGTCGGTTTACGTCGCTCGGGATTACATTCAATTCGATACTCAGTCCGCAAATGTCGAGGCCGAGAGCGAGATGGTGAGCGTGGTCGTTGCATCGCGCGATATTTCGTTCGGCGAAGAAATCGAGCCCGGCGCGCTGACAACCATTGACTGGCCCCGTGGTGCCGTACCCGTGGGCGTCTTTACAGATTACGACGACCTGATTGCGGCGGCCAACATGCCGTCCCGGCGCGCCCGTCGCGCAATTACTCAGGGTGAACTGATACTGAACAGCAAGGTTTCCGACTTTGGTGAGAAGGTCACCATCGTTCAGACGTTGGGCGCAGATCATCGCGCCATGGCCATCGAGGTTGACGCCGAAACCGCCGTGGGGGGCTTTGTAACCCCAGGCGATCGGGTCGATGTGGTGATGACCACTGGCGAAAAAAGAGACATGCACGCCGTCACCATTTTGCAAAACATCAGGGTCATCGGTGTCGATCAGGAATCTGACGAACAGACCGACCAACCCGTTGTTGCGCGCACGGTTACTGTTGCCGTTACGCCTGATCAGGTCCAGCGCCTTGCCCTGGCGCAGCGTGCCGGTCGGCTGAGCCTGACCTTGCGGTCCATTGATGACACCGAGGACAAGACGCTGACTATGACGCGGTTGAACGATCTGCTGATTGATGAACCGGTTATTGCGCAGGACATCAAAGAACCGGTGCGCAAAACGATAATCCGGGTCCGCCGCGGCACCGAAGTGACTGAATCCATCATTAACTGAATCGACCAAGGAAGGTTTCGACCGTGTCCCTCGCTCAATTCATACGTCAATTCCGCAGCTCCGAAGACGGCGCGATCCTGGTCTTTGTTGCGGTGGCCCTGTCGGTCATGGTCGGTATGGCCGCCCTTGCATTCGACATTGGCCGCGTGACCACCACCCAGTCGGAATTGCAGAGCTTTGCGGACAATGTCGCCCTTGCGGCTGCGGGGGAACTGGATGGGCGCCCGGATTCAATCACGCGTGCCACCAATGCGGCTGCAAACATGATCCGCGACCGTCAAAGCTTTGGCGTGCGCAACAAGGATCAGCTGTTGTCCGGTGCAACGGATTACCAGCTACGGTTTTACGAAAACCCGCCGACAACTGCGACCGATCCCGCTCAACCCGCGCAACTGCTGGATTCGACCGATCCAGCCAGCGGACCGATTGCTGCATTTGTTCGGGTGACCGTCGACACGCACGAGGTTGCCACTCCGCTGGCGGCGGCAGCGGCGGCTCTTTTGGGCAATGCGCAGCCTTTCTCCAGCGTCAACGCCGAAGCCGTAGCAGGGTTCACCCTGATGGCCTGCGACATCACCCCGATGTTCATCTGCCTGCCGCAGCCCAGCCTCGATCTGACCGAAGGCCAGTTGATTAGAATGGTTAGCCAAGGCGGCAATGGACAATGGGGGCCCGGCAACTTCGGTTTTCTGTCTTCTAATCAGAATCTGGCCATCGATGCCTCCGGTGCCTGCGATCCTGCACCAAACGGTCAGGAAGATTCATGTGCTCTGGCGGCATCGCGCGCTGTTTCCATGTGCTTCAGCCAAAGAGGCGTTGAAACCAGACCGGGTCTGAGCGTGGGCAACATGGTGGCTGGCTTCAACACGCGTTTCGACCGGTTTGAATCTAGCGCCAAGCAGTTCAGCAACGGCTCGCGCTACGACGTCGACAATTTCGCCTCTTCTCCGCATGTCCTGGACGGCTGGATCACTGCAGGTAACGGAAACAGCTGCACCAGCCAGCTGTCGCCCACCTATGAGGCGAACGGGGTCCTTGATCCGGCCGCGACCGTGGGTCTGCCGCTTGACGACTGTTTTGCCAGCGGCACTTGCCCATCGCCTCGTATCGGCAATGGCGTCTTTACCACTGGCCTAACCGAGTATCTGACTATCAACTATGGCGCTGATTTCAGCGGCCCTCTCCCGACCGGTATTCCGCCTTGGTTCCCGACTGGTGGCACCCGCTATGACATCTACAATGCAGAGGTCACCAACCAGGCCGCTTTGGAGGCTATCCTGACCGCCGGTGGCAAAGCTGAAAGCAGCATGCCTTCGTGCCAACCCCCGTCAGCTGGTCGCGCCGATCCTACGCGCCGTGTCATCACCGTTGCCGGTATCGATTGTGCGACGTTTGAGGACGAGCTTAACGGTGGGTCGGGCACCATTCCGGTCACCAGTTTCATCGAGATGTTCCTGATCCGCCCTTCGGAATCCGGCAGCACCGGTGCCAACGCGGTCATCTATGGTGAGGTCATTCAGACCGTATCGGATGGCATCGGCGGCGCCGGAGTTGGCGGCATCGTTCACGATCTGGTTCAGCTTTACGAGTAATGATCATGTTTGGTGCATCCCGTCATATCAGCAAAACCCTTGGCCGGTTCCGCAATGACCAGTCCGGCGCGGCGTTGGTCGAGTTTGCGATCCTTTTGCCAATCCTGTTGGTGACATTTGCCCTGATCGTCGAGGGGGGCCGGATATTCTGGTCTTATCAAAATGCAATCACGGGGGTTCGGGACACTGCCCGTTATGTTGGCCGGATCGCCCCGTCCGATATGTGCACTGCCTCGCCAAGCGCTGCAATCGGCGATTTCCAGGCCGCTGTCTCAAACACTCTGACATCGCTTTCGACAACTGACATTGCCGTCGGCCTGGATTCTCTGTCCCTCGAATGCGTCGGGCTTACAGGTGAATACCGTGTTTCGCCCACGCCAGTCGCCGTCCTGACCGCGTCACTTACAATTTCTAATCTGCCGTTCACGCCCCTGTTCCAACTGGTAGGAGGCTCGGCAACGGCGCAGATCCAAACCACGATCACAGATCGCAGCCGGGTGTTTGGACCATGACCCACTGCATTCGCAAAATAACCCGCGGAATGTCGCGATTTGTCCGTCAGGAAGATGGGTCGACGGTCACCGAGCTTG
This sequence comes from Ruegeria sp. HKCCA6837, assembly GCF_013034475.1. Taxonomy (NCBI): domain Bacteria; kingdom Pseudomonadati; phylum Pseudomonadota; class Alphaproteobacteria; order Rhodobacterales; family Roseobacteraceae; genus Ruegeria; species Ruegeria sp. HKCCA6837. The sequence continues at coordinate 12,260 of NZ_WQGD01000006.1, read as the reverse complement.
CCTTTGTCCTGCCGTTGTTCCTTTTGATTTTCCTGGGTCTGATTGATTTCGGCAGATTGGCCTTCCACTATGTGGCGGCTGAAAAAACAGCACAGGTCGCCGCTCGGATGGCGGCCGTGATGCCACCCGCATGTGGCGGTGTGCCGACAACCAACGCCCGGGGAACCTATACCGATATCACCGGCCCGCGGTTCGGAACCAATTGCAGTTTCGCCGCTGGCGTCTGCGTCGAACCGGCAGCCACCGTATGCACCGGTGCGGCCCCCGCGAATGCAGCTGCCCAGACCACCGTGACCGACATCTGGAACATGCTTCAGTTTGCCGTTCCCAACGATCCCACCGCAACTTTCGACGAAAGCAACATCACGTTCACCTACGATTTCGACCCGGAAATGAATTTCCTGGGTGGCCCTTATGTGCCGATGGTCACAGTGACGATCGAAGAACTTCCGTTCCGGTTCGTCTCTCCGTTGGGTTCGATCGCAGCGCTGGTTTTGGGCGGCTCAACGCCAGAAACCGATGCGCTGACCACCGCGACAACGGGTTTCAAAATATTTTCCGACTTTAGCGCAACCCTTCCTGGCGAAGACCTCGCCAGCGGAGTCAACGGTTAAATTTCTAATCATGGGAGCTGAAGAATGACGCAAAAATCATTAGCCCTAATCTCTGACAATGAGGCGATTAAGAATTCAGTCGCCCAGGCCGTCGACCGGTTCGATGATCTTTCGCTAGAGACACATTCCGGGACCTTGTCTTCGGTAAATGGTCGCGCCTGTGATCTGATGGGTAAAAATGACCTGCTGGTGTTCAGCTTTTCAGGCGAATTGGAACTGGAAACTGTCAGCGATCTTCGTCGTGGCTCCGGTTCGCGCGGCACCTTGCTGGCACTTAGCGACCGGGACATCTCATTGACCGAAGCGCGTGCGCTGAGCAAATCGGGTGTGGATGAGATTCTGCCCTATCCCATCGGGCAGGACGAACTGGCCGACCAGATTCAACGTCTGACGGTTGACAAGTCCTTGCTGCCGACAATTTACTCGCCGCAACCGCAGCGGCTGGGACAGATCATTAGCGTATGCCCGGCCCGTGGTGGCATAGGCGCGTCGACGCTGTCCATCAACCTGGCCGACCAGTTGCAGGGTTATTCCGGCATCTTCCGGAAAAAGACGCAAAACAAGGTCGCCGTCGTAGATCTAGATTTGCAATTCGGCACGGTCGCGACGTCCTTGGACTTGCAGCCTTCTTCCGGGCTTTTGAGAATGGCCCAGGATGGGGTCATGCCGGACCGGACGTTCCTTCAGCAATCTCTGGTGCAACATGCGTCCGGTTTAGAAGTCCTGAGCGCGCCCGAGGAATTCATTCCACTGGATGTTCTGACACGCGAACAGGTCAGCGCGTTGATCGAGACTCTGCGACTGGAATTCGACTTTGTCGTCATTGATCTGCCACGTGTACTGGTCGATTGGCTGGGCGCAGTTGTGACCGCGTCCGACCGGATGCTGATGGTGGGCGACAGCTCGGTCTCTTCGGTGCGTCAAGCCTGCCGTTTGATCGAATTCTTCACAAAAGAGCGGCTCGAACCTCCGGTTGAGATCGTCATCAGCCAGGAAACGAAACCGACATTCCGGTCAAGCCAACATGTCGAAGCCCAAAAGGCGCTGGAACGCGAATTGCGCTTTTGGCTGCCTAGCGACGCGCGCCACGCAAAGCAGGCGCTGGATCGGGGTCAGCTCTTGTCGCAGGCCTCAGGCAACTGTGCCTTGTCCAAGGCGATCCGCACAATGGGCCGGAAAATCATGAATGAAACCATGGTCGGCAAAACCGACCTGAGAAACAACGCTGCCTAATTGGAGTCAAAGGGATGTTTGAAAAGTTTACACGCGCTGGGCGAACCAATGAGGCCGAAGTTATCCATCTGAACCAGCATGCTGATCGACTGGCCGAGGACATTCAGCCAGACACCACAGCAGAAGATACCGAACTCGCGGACTGGCTTGAGCTAAAAAGCACTTTGCACGAGGCTTTGCTGGAACGGCTGAACCTTTCGGTGATCGAAAAGGTTGAAAAGGACGTGCTGCGGCGCGAAGTCGCCGGGGTTGTTGGTGGCGCTCTGTCACAAACCGGCAGGCCGCTGAATACCGAAGACTTCAACCGCATCGTCGAAGAACTCTTGGACGAAATTCTGGGTTTTGGCCCATTGGAGCCATTGCTGGCCGATCCAACGATCAACGACATTCTGGTTAATGGTTATCAGACGGTCTATGTCGAACGCTCTGGTCTGCTGGAGCGCGTGCCGGTGCGGTTCCGCGATGAAAAACACCTGCTGCGGGTTATCGACAAGATCGTCAGCAAGATCGGGCGGCGCGTCGATGAACGCCAACCTTGGGTGGATGCCCGGCTGGAAGATGGCAGCCGTGTCAACGCAATCATCCGCCCCTGTTCTATTGATGGCCCCAGCGTTTCAATCCGTAAATTCGCGCAGTCGAAGCTGACGATGGAAAAGCTGGTCGCAAATGGCGCTCTGAATGATGCCGCCGCGCGGTTCCTGCAATCGCTGGTCTATGCGCGCTTGAACGTTCTGATCGCCGGCGGGACGGGGTCGGGTAAGACAACGATGTTGAACGCCCTGTCTTCGTATATCGACCATGGCGAACGTGTCGTCACCATCGAAGACGCCGCAGAACTGCAACTCCAGCAGGAGCATGTCGTCCGCCTGGAAACACGCCCGCCGTCCCCGTCCGGCGACGGCCAGGTTATTCAGCGCGATCTGGTGCGCAACGCGCTGCGTATGCGTCCTGACAGGATCATTGTCGGCGAGGTTCGCGGAGCGGAAACATTCGACATGCTTCAGGCCATGAATACGGGTCATGATGGCTCGATGACAACTGTACATGCGAACTCGGCGCGCGATTCATTGGGTCGCCTAGAACAGATGGTCACGATGACGGGTATCGAATTTCCCACCGCAGCCATTCGATCCCAGATTGCGTCGGGGCTGCACTTCATTGTGCATCTGTCGCGGTTGGCGGATGGTTCGCGCCGCGTCACCAGCATCTCGGAAATTACCGGAATGGAAGGTGAGATCATCACCATGCAGGACATCTTCGTGTTCCAGAAAAAGGGGCGCGCGGAAAACGGCGAAGTGCTTGGTCAGTTTGTTCCCACCGGGATTCGCCCGAAATGCTATGATTTGCTGACAGCTGCTGGTGTCGATCTCGAACCCGAGATTTTCCGAGTATCAGGAGGCTGAGGCATGACCAGTATCAACACCGCAGAACTTCTTAACTATCTGACGCTGGCTTGCGTCTTCGTCGGAATTTTCATGCTGATTACCGGGGTGTTCCACTTTGCCCGTCGCGGTGAAAACCATGCAGAGGCCCGCAATCGCCGGATGCGCATGGTCCGGCAAGGCGTGTCCGATGAAGAACGGCTGGCCTTGCTGCTTCCTGAGACCCAGACAGGCTTTTTTGCGAAAATTCCGTTTTTTGGGAATTTGCCGGATACATTGATTCAGGCGGGACTGCATGTTTCAGCAAAGAATTTCGTGCTGCTTTGCCTGTTTGGTACTCTGGCGATCGCTACCGCCGGTATGATGTTCCTACCGCCTTGGCAAGCGGCTCCGATTGCGCTCATCCTGGGTGTAGTTTTGCCTGCTTTGATCGTGAAATCTCGGCAGGCTGAACGCCAAAAAGCTTTGACTAGTCAGTTGCCCGATGCGCTAGAGCTGATGGCGCGCGGCCTGAGAATTGGCCATCCGGTCAACACCTCGATCAAAGCCGTCGCGGACGAGATGCAAGATCCGATAGGGTCCGAGTTTGGTATCATCTTCGACCAGATCAGCTTTGGTGATGAGCTTCCCGACGCGGTTCAGGACTTTGCAGACCGGGTCGGCTCGGAAGATGCACAATACCTGGCGGCGAGCATGGCGATCCAACACGGTACCGGTGGCGATCTGGAGCGGATCGTGTCCGTTCTGGCCACTGTTGTCAGACGGCGCATCGCGTTGCGCGCGCGGATCAAGGCCATTTCCGCAGAAGGACGGCTTTCCGGGTTTCTTCTGTCGATCATTCCGCTGGTGATCATGGGGTTAATGTCGATCAACGCGCCGGGATATTACACCGATGTCAGCGACGATCCCGCATTCATTAAACTTGCAGTGCTGGTTGTCGTTCTGATGGTCTCGAACGTCATCATCCTGCACAAACTCGTTAATTTCCGTATCTGAGGACAGTTTCATGGAAAATATTCTGGAAATCATTTCGCTTCGTTTCGGTTTGCCAGCCGAAACAATTCTGCTGACCGTCTTTGGCCTTGGCGTTTTGCTGGTGTTCGTTGCCGTAACCTCGGCGTTGAGCCGCCGCCATCCAGCGGCCGTCCGCATCGCCAATCTGCGCGCCCAAAGGTATGAAGCCCGCAATGACCGTGGACTGTTGCGGGAGACTCTCGTCACCCCTAAAGGTCTTTTTAAGGCCGCACTGCCCAGTAGGGAGGCTGAGCGGCGCAAGATCGAGGATCAGCTGATTCAGGCCGGGCTGACTGGTCGGAATGCCTTGCGTATCTACACACTAACGCGGGTTTGGCTTGGAATTTTCGTGCCTATGATTGTGGGTCTGCTCATCGTTGCCTCAAGAACGCCTGGCATCCCCGTTCCCAGCGCGATTACTGGCATTTTTGAATCCATCAGCAAAGCCAACGCTATTCAGCTTATTGGTTTGCTGACGGCGGTCGGATATTTTGTTCCCGCAGCCTGGTTGAAGCATCGCCGCAAAGAGCGTCAGCAACGTATCCGTGACGCATTTCCGAACGCCCTCGACCTGTTGCAGATATCACTTCATGCCGGTCTGGGCTTTGATGCCGCCATGACCCGGGTCGGGAACGAGCTGGCGCTGGCCTCCCCTGATCTGGCGTTTGAGTTTCTGAACACCCAGCACGAGATTCAGGCCGGGCGTCCCCGCGCAACTGCGCTGTCTGACATGGCGCGGCGTACAGGGGTTGATGAAATCCAGTCTTTTGCCACTGTTGTCCAGCAATCCATACGCTACGGGACCAGTATGTCCGAAGCTCTGACCACCTATGCGTCTGAAATGCGGGACTCACGCGAAACACGGGCACAGGAACTGGCAAACCAGCTACCGGTAAAGATGTCCGCTGTTCTGGCCGCGCTGATGCTGCCGACGCTGATCATCATTACCGCCGCACCTTCGATGATTCGATACTTCCGGGGCTTTGGGGCGTAGAATTCCCGGCCGTATCCACCGTAATCGCGTGTTCGGGCAGGTCATGTTTCCAAAACGAGGACAAAACGGGCGTCTAGTTTCGGCAGATTTTGCCCAGTTTAGAGAGAAAAGAGTAAGCTTTTAGGTAGTTAAGTGGAGTCCGGCCACACAAAAAATCGCGACGCAATCGACGGGTGGGGGTGTTTGTCGAAAGGAGTGATCGGGTTTCGGTCAATGTTAAACGGTATGAATAGTTTGTTTTCGGCGCATCGTTTCGCGCCCGGTGCAATGGCACCAACGTCAGAACTTCTTAAAGTCGTAGCTGTCCTTTGCCAGGCGACTCAGGGGAAAGTCCCACTGCTAAATGCACTGCGCGAAACAGCTCGCGCAATTGATGCGGAAGTCGTTTCAATCAGCCGGGTGGACCTGCAAGGCAATCAGAATTCGGCAAAAGTGCTGAGCTACGACGCCAATCACAAGACGCCGGACAGTTTCAGCGGTTTCGACTTCTGCATCGCGCCTGCCATCTACGGCAACAACATGAGCCGGGCCAAACTGGGGTCGGCTTGGTTCGGCAAGCTCGATGACCTTTCTGAATACGAACATCTATCAGAGTTCTATGAGTTCCGCAGATTTTACGAGTCCGTATCCATTTTGCTGGAAAGGCAAAATGGTGTCGCCGACTTTCTGGAATTGCATTTTAGCCACCCCATCTCTTCGGCTGTGGTTGATATACTGAGCGTTCTGGGCCCTGTTCTGTCGGATTGCTGGAAGAAAAGATCTCTTGGTCGGTTTTCCGAAGCGAAGCAGAAAAACACGCGCCGAAAGCTTATCAAGAAAGAACCAAAAAGCATTTTGTCTATGGACAACCCTTGTCGGCTGAGCCGCTCGGAATATCGGGTTTGCGTTTTATTGGCGCGGGGATTGAACAACAACGCCTTGTTGTCCGAGTTGTCGATTTCAATTTCGACACTGCGTACGCATCTTCGCAATATCTACGTCAAAACAGAAACGTCCTCTCAACCCGAATTGATCCATGATTTGTTGGCCCCGATGGTCAAGCGCCAATCGCTGACTGCGAGTAGCGAAAATGTCGCCTGAAGTCGCGCAGTTCGTCCCCTTGATCGTCATTACTCCGCTTTTGGCTGCAATGGCATGGAATGACCTGAAGAACCTCAGGATATCCAATAGGCTGGTGCTGATTATGCTCGCCGCTTTTGTCTTCTCCACGCCCGTGTTTCTATCCTTCCACGAGACGTTATACCGCGCGATCTTCGGCGTCGGCGTATTTGTCGTTGGTTTTCTTGGTTTCATGCTGCGCCTGTGGGGTGGAGGGGACGTAAAGGCAATCGCCGCGCTGACAATGTTTGTGCCCAGCTACTTTCTTTTGCTGTTCTTCTACACTTTCACCCTGTCCATGGTCGTGGGCATGCTGTTTGTGATCACAACCCGCTCGATAATTGGATTTCCGGAATGCCGCTGGCTCGCAATGCGACCAAAAGCCAGCTATCCGATGGGTGTATCGATAGCCATGTCGGGTGTGTTATTGCCCTTGGTTGCGATGGGTTTGGGGTAGAAATTTTAGAGTGGTCTTAGGCCTCGTAGCAAACAAAAATCGGTTGCTGGACTGCTATGGCAGAAAGGAAGCCCTTTAGGTTTTTGTCGTAGCAGGTGGCAACGCGTCTTCAGTCTTTCAACCAGCCAAACATGATCTGGTGTGGTGAGCACTACATCGCCTTATGAGCTGTGAGGAAAGTTCAATTTTTGCGGTTTTCAGGTTTTTGGCGACAACGCTTAGGCCAAATGGGTTTTGGGGTAAAACCGACAAACAGCACCGCGTTGGAGCCGAATGATCGCTTAGCAATTGGAAGGCTCTCCAATTTGCGTCTGCAAAGAATGTCCGGTTGACGCCATTGCTCCGGATGCTGGGCATCGATTCAATGGCTGCAAAGAGGCTAAATGTCGTCATTAGGTGCTTGAGTGCGAACAGCTGCTTAGTCCGCATTGCAGGCATTCTTTGAATTCTGCCGTACGTCTGCTTCGAGCCCGAAGCGGACGTCGGTTGAGGCCTAATAACCTAACCAACTTTTCAGCCTTGGTTGTTTACTGAATATCGGGGGGTATTTCCATGCCTGCCTTCTCAAGGCCGTCCATGGCAGATGCAATCAGGTCCTCAGGAAGCCCGCGTGTGCGGAACGGGAGCCGCGGATCGTCGGGGCATGGAGGCTCGATTTTCGCGATGTGGTCAAGCGTGGCCTTTCCATTCGCGGTGTCGCCTACCTTTCCGTAGGCTGCGGCTTTTGACCACTGGATAAAGCAGTGATTTGGCAACGTGATTTTCACGACCTCCGCCAGTGCCTCTGGGAATCGGTCATTACGGAAATGATCGAGGAAAAACACGAAATGCGCCCACGAGGGATACCGCGGGTTGATCTGCATCATCCGCCCCACCAGTTCCTTGCCGTGTTCAAGATCGCCTGAGTAGTACGAAAAATTGCCGAGATCGCCGATGACATCAGCGTCATTTGGGTTCAATGCCAGCGCCTTATCGGCTAGTTCCTTGAAGGCTGCGTATCCTTCTCCGCGCAACTGGCTGATCACAGCTCGCCGGTAATAAGCTTCTGCGTTGGCGTTATCGAGTTCGGTTGCACGCTTTGCCGCAGCATCCGCGCGGTCTAGAAGCGCATGTGCTTCTGTTTCAGAAAAGGCTTCGTTTTTATAAGTTTCAATCAATATGCCCGCCAGATGCGACCAAGCGGTGGCGTAGTCCGGGTCCAGTTCAACGGCCTGTTCGAGGCACGCGCGCACCCTCGATCGGTCCGAGCGTGATACGTTGATCCCATGGTAATCGTATAGCGCGACGCATTCGTATGCTGTTAGATTTTCAGTCCGTGTGGAACGAACACGTCCAGCTTCCTGTAATCTGACTACGCCCGAGCGGGTACCGACTGTCGCCACAACACCAGCTGTGATTTCGTCCAGAACATCGAAAATGTTGTCCGCGGTCAGGTCGCCGTCGTATGTCTCGGACCATACCAGCCGCGCGTCTTGCGCATCGATAAGCTGCGTAGTGACCCTCAGCTTACTGTCGGTGCGCCACAGGTTGCCCTGCAGCAAATAATTAGCACCAAGTTCTTCGAAAAGCTGCCTAGGCTCAAAATCGGTGCTTTGATATGGCCTCGTCGCATTCAGAGACAATACGAACAGGTCTGTGAACTTGGACATATCGTTTGAAATCGACTCCGAAAGACCCGTAGCCAACTGAATACTTTCTGCGTCTTCGCTAAGACTCTCGAGCGGAACAATCGCGATTTTCGGACCCGATGGCAGAGGCGGCAAAGCCTCTGTTTCGGTTGGGCGTAGCCAGGTGCTGGCAAAACCGACCGCGACCACGATCACGAAAGCGGTCGCCGCAAGCGCCATGTGCAAGTTGCGCTTGAGTTTCTTAGGGACGCGAATTTGATTGTCCGTCCAGCCATAGACTGGAACTGAAACGGTTACATTTTTAAGTTTGCGTGTGCCTCTGTCTTCGAACATCCCTTTTTGGTTTGAGGACAACTGTTGATAGGCTGTCTGCGAAATCAACACACCGCCCGGTTCGGCTTCTCCCTGCAATCGGGATGCCAAGTTCACGCCTTCGCCGTATCGGTCGTCATCTTCAACAATGACATCGCCCAAATTTACGCCGATGCGCAGCATGATCTGTCTGCTTTCGTCGTAATCCTTATTGTAGTCGCGCAACCCATTTTGAAGAGCGATGGCACAATCAACGGCATCAACGACACTGTCGAACTCGATCAGAAAACCGTCACCCATTATCTTGAAAATGCGACCTCTGTGCTCACTGACGATCAGATCAAGAAGCGAATTTCGCAGGTCTGTAAGCCGTTCATAGGTACCGGCCTCATCGTTTTCCATGAGGCGCGTGTACCCGACCACGTCTGCGGCGAGGATCGCGGCAAGGCGGCGTTCTCGGCGTTCGTCCTGCATTCATCCCCCTATGCAAGAGTCAGAATCGAGCGATTTGTTCGCCTTATGATAACCTGCAAGCCTGCATCAGGCGAATTTTCAGTTCAAACCCACTTCTGGAGCCAACCCAGTTGCAGCCGCAACTTTGCCAAAGTGGGTGACATGACAGTTTGGTCTTGTTGGCGGATCGTTGAAAGACGCTGTGCGAAACCCTTTTTCGAATGTCGGCTTGGTCCCGCGAAGCAGACGCTCCACCAAATTTGCCGACTGTCCGCTTCGAGCCGGAAGCGGTCAAGTTTGGTTGCATATTACGAGCACCATTTTGATCGGGAAACTTGGCACGCGATCCGAGGCCGGCAGAAATTTTCCTTTCTGCCTTAGATCATCTCGATGCTAGGCTCGGACAAAATTCGACTTGCTGAGAATTGAAAAACTATGACCAAACTGAATGTCACCCGTCGTACAGCAATAACCGGTCTTGGTTGCGCATCGATGATCGCGATTGCCAATGCCACATCCACCTATGCGGCCTCGTCATTGCAGGATTTTGGAAGCCAGCTCCAAACACTGCCCGAGATCACTGTCTACACAGCGCGGCGCGTCATCACCATGGAGGACAACGACCCGGCAATTAACGCAGTTGCCGTGGTCGGAGACCGTATTCTGGCCGCCGGTCCGCGTGACACACTCGTTGACCGGATTGGTTCGCAACCGTACCGGCTAGAGGATCAGTTCTCCGCAAAAGTTATTATCACGGGTTTGATCGACCAGCACGTGCATCCTTTCCTCGCCGGATTGACCCTGACCTCCGAGATAATATCGATCGAGGATTGGAACATTCCGACTGGCCTTTCGAAGGCCGCCGTCGATGAAGCGGATTATAAGTCTCGTTTGCAAGCCGCCGAAGCGGCTATGGATGATCCCGACGCCTTGCTGCTGACATGGGGGTACCATCACTTCTTTCATGGCGAGATTAGGCGTGCGCAACTCGACGAGATCAGTAGCACGCGTCCAATCATCGTAATCCACCGATCTGCGCACGAGTTTGTCCTTAACACTCCAGCATTGGAATTTCTGGGCATCACCGAGGATTTTGTTAATGGCTTTGAGGGTCTCGCCCTTGAGCAATCGAGTTTCGAGGACGGGTATTTCTTCGAGGCAGGCATGTTCGCCGTTCTTCCTGCAGTCGCTCCGGTGCTTGCTACACCAGAACGCCTGGGCGCGGGTTTGAGGCTGGCGCGCGAGTATATGCACCGGGCAGGCGTCACAGTTGCTGCGGAACCGGGTGGCGTGCTGTCCCGGCCTCTTCAAGAAGCAACAAACGCGGTCTTTTCAGGACCCGATACCCAACTTCGGACCTATTTCATACCTGACGGGAAATCCCTGGCTGCCTTGCACTTTCAAAATGGTTCGATGATTGAGGAGACCGAAAAACTGCTGGATTGGGGTGAAGGTAAGACGGCGTTCATGCCGAAGCAGGTGAAACTCTTCGCCGATGGCGCTGTTTACAGTTTGGCCATGCAGGTATCAGAGCCTTATGTGGGCGGCGATTTCCACGGCGAGTGGATCATGCAGCCGGACGAGTTCAATCCCGTATTCGACGCATATTGGGATGCAGGTTACCAAATACATGTTCATCAGACCGGCGACCTTGCCGTGGACTTGATCTTGGACGCTGTTGAGCGAAACATGCGCCGGAAGCCGCGGGCGGATCACCGTACGACATTGGTTCACTTCGGTTATGCGAGAGAAGATCAAGCAAAGCGGATCGCTGAGCTGGGCTGCATCGTCAGCGGAAATCCATACTACGTAACTGCGCTGTCAGATCGATATAGCGAGCTTGGACTGGGACCGGAACGTGCTGATGACATCGTTCCCCTTGGGCCAATTAAGGCCAACGGCATTCCGATCTCATTCCATTCCGACGTACCAATGGCTCCCGGTGAACCGCTGTTCCTAGTATGGGCTGGCGTAAACCGAACGACCTTCTCCGGCCGTGTCGCAGGCCCAGAACACCGCCTGTCGGTCGAAGACGCTTTGCGGGCTGTGACTATCGATGCAGCCCAATCCTTGCGATTGCAGGATGAGGTTGGCTCTATCGCTCCCGGCAAGTTGGCGAACTTCACCATCCTTGAAGAGGACCCATTCGAGGTGGAAGCCGACAAGATTAAAGACATCGGTATCTGGGGGACCGTACTTGAGGGTGACATTTTTCCAGTGTCAGACGACTTCGATCTCGACCGCGCTTCATTATCGCCAAACCGGGATACAATAAATCCACCAACAAAGCCGCTGTATGCGCTTGCCGATGTATCGGGCATCGCCCAGAAAGGCATGCTTGCCGGATGCTCGTGTTGCGCTTCACCCGTATCTCAGTCGTGCACGACATCTGCAGCGGGACAAATCTCTGCTGTTAGCTGTTGCGGGACCAATGCTTTGGGGTGGGCTGTCGTGTCCGAATGGGCCTCCAAAGTTTAGATTGGAGCCAAGCCAAGGATAGGTTTCGGTCGTCGGCATTGTCTGAAATGCGGTCGGTCGAACGGAATGCTCAGCACAACTGCTTCAAGTTCAAAGTAGAGTTGCAAATCTCACTCTTCGCCAGCTTGCGGCAGACGATTACCTCGCACATCGCGTGAGTGTTGAGCTTTCTACAGCCAAAGGGTTACGCTCTAAATCGGTTGCAAAGATACAAACGCCATCGCACCAAACACCAATTCGGCCATAAGATATAACAATAGAACGAGCGCAGGCATGTCATCCACTATGATGCTCAACATGCGCCACGCGGCTAGAGGCAAATTGTAACTTAAGTCTACGCGACTAGGCCATCCAGCAAGATACATCTACACTGCTGGTCAGTGTTGGTGAGAGCAACAGCAAAAAAAAAGAGGTGCACACATGTCAAACCTTACTGAGCCGGCCGAAGACCTGCCTATGTCTTTGCCCCGTAAAATTGGGCCACTACTTTGGTCGAGAGGGGGAACAAGGGATGGCTCGGAAGCGATACTCGGACGAAGACATTCTGAAGCTGCTGCGTGAGATTGAACTGAAGCTGGCAGATGGCGATGATGTTCG
>NZ_WQGD01000057.1:0-1007 GCF_013034475.1 Ruegeria sp. HKCCA6837 | reverse complement strand
CCCTTGTTCCCCCCTCTCGACCAAAGTAGTGGCCCAATTTTACGGGGCAAAGACACTGTCATTGCCATGTTCTACATTGGACCGTAGGCTTAATTAAAACGGGGTAGAGCATGCACGCTACAAGGTGGGTTATTTTATCGGCTGGATTTATCGCTCTAGCCACAGCGTCGTGTACAGATTTGTATCCTGACGCCGATGTCATGCCCACTCGCGCTGATGGGGCAGCCTTTTTCTCAGAAAACTGTACTTCTTGTCATGGTGTGGATGGTAGAGGCGGTGGCCCGGCAAGCAGCGGTCTTTCCGTTGCGCCAACAGATTTGACAACATTGAGTGCGAAGAACGGAGGCACTTTCCCTCAAGCACGGGCCCTAAGCTACATCTATGGCGACCCAGGAAACAGCCATCTTGCTCGGGTTATGCCGGAATTTGGCGGGGAAATGGCGGAAGACCTGGTTCCGGTTGAAATCGAGGGTGTCTTGACGCCCACTCCGCGCGAGTTAGCAGGGTTATTGTTTTTCTTAGAAGGCATCCAACAGTAGATTGGTGTTCTTGGCGTTAGGTCAGTAATTGATCGTTTGCCGGTGTTCTGGACTTGCACCTTTTTTGACCCGGTGACAATTGCAGGCCTAGCATTGTGAAGCGCCGTGTTCTGCTAGGCGTAAGCAGTCACTCAAAATCATTTGGCCGAATTGGCGTGTCGAGTCCAATTCTGGCAGACTGCGAGGTGACATATGATTTATGTCAAAGAGCCGAGCGCCTTCACATGCTAAATTTCGAATGTTAAATAGTGAAGCTGTTCTGAGCTCGTTGCTGCCTGTCCCCATCAATCGGTTTTGGGCCACAGGATAGTAGATGTTAAATTGTAAAGGACCGACGTTGACCGGGGGAAGATGTCGGTCCATTTCTGTTGTAGTAAACTCTCGTATTGCAAAGGACCTCCGGCTTATGAGGCACTTTATGATCGTTGCAAGCATGGGCATTACTTCGGTTGCAACGACGTCTGCGGC
>NZ_WQGD01000056.1:0-1172 GCF_013034475.1 Ruegeria sp. HKCCA6837 | reverse complement strand
ATGGCAAAGGAAAAGTTTGAGCGTACAAAACCGCACGTCAACATCGGCACGATTGGCCACGTTGACCATGGTAAAACGACGCTGACCGCAGCAATCACCAAGTATTTTGGTGACTTCAAAGCGTATGACCAGATTGACGGTGCGCCGGAAGAAAAAGCGCGCGGGATCACCATCTCGACTGCCCACGTGGAATACGAGACCGACAACCGCCACTATGCGCACGTTGACTGCCCCGGCCACGCCGACTACGTCAAGAACATGATCACCGGTGCTGCCCAGATGGACGGCGCGATCCTGGTTGTGAACGCTGCTGACGGCCCGATGCCGCAGACCCGCGAGCACATCCTGCTGGGTCGCCAGGTTGGCATCCCGAAGATGGTCGTGTTCATGAACAAAGTTGACCAGGTTGACGACGAAGAGCTGCTGGAACTGGTGGAAATGGAAATCCGCGAGCTGCTGTCTTCGTATGAATACCCCGGCGACGATATTCCGATCATCGCAGGTTCGGCTCTGGCCGCGATGGAAGGCAACAACCCGGAAATCGGTGAAGAGAAGATCAAGGAACTGATGGCGGCTGTTGATGAGTACATCGACACCCCCGAGCGTGCTGTGGACCAGCCGTTCCTGATGCCGATCGAAGACGTGTTCTCGATCTCGGGTCGTGGTACCGTTGTGACCGGTCGTGTTGAGCGTGGCGTGATCAACGTTGGCGACGAGATCGAAATCGTCGGTATCCGCGACACTTCGAAAACCACCTGCACCGGTGTTGAGATGTTCCGCAAGCTGCTGGACCGCGGTGAAGCAGGCGACAACATCGGCGCCCTGCTGCGTGGTGTTGACCGTGACGGCGTCGAGCGTGGCCAGGTTCTGTGTAAGCCGGGTTCGGTTACACCGCACACCAAGTTCGAAGCCGAAGCCTACATCCTGACCAAGGAAGAAGGCGGTCGTCACACCCCGTTCTTCGCGAACTACCGTCCTCAGTTCTACTTCCGTACAACTGACGTGACCGGCACCGTGACCCTGGCCGAAGGCACCGAGATGGTCATGCCTGGCGACAACGTGTCGTTCGGCGTTGAGCTGATCGCACCGATCGCGATGGAGCAGGGCCTGCGCTTCGCGATCCGCGAAGGCGGCCGCACCGTCGGCGCCGGCGTTGTGTCGAAAATCATTGA
>NZ_WQGD01000055.1:0-1617 GCF_013034475.1 Ruegeria sp. HKCCA6837 | reverse complement strand
CCCACCAGTCCCCGAAACTCTAGTCCGAAATGGCCCAGAACACGGGGGCTAGACACCGCGAAAACTATGTGGGCGATATATCCCCTGGTAACCGCGCCGCCATAACGCTCATGTCTAACCCCGATATCGTAATTCCTGGGGTGGTAGATAGCATCGGGCGAGGAATCGCAAAAAGTGATGGGAGTGTTGGGGTCAATCTCTTGCCAAACGTGAGTCCAACGTTTGAATGGATCCGACTGGCACAGCGAATTCCGGTAAGAGTAGAGATCGATCAACTCCCCGAGGGAATCGAGTTGCTTGTAGGTACAACGGCGTCGGTTCTCGTCATGACTGGCACCGATCCAACGGAAACAGATGAAGCCCTACCACCGCCGGCACCGACAATTCTACAATAGTGGGGCTCCAAGATGAATATGGGGCCTTGATAAGAGGCCCCCTGCCCTGCTGTAAAATTAGGCAAACTCTTGTCTAGTCTTTACTAACTTAAAACTCGAAGTCGACATCGTGCTCTCTAAGGAAAGCCAGCATCGACTCCTCCATAGCCTCGACGACACTTTTGCCCTTCTTCTTGGCAACTTTGTCCCACTTGCGATAGAGCCTAGGGTTCACTTTTGTGGAGAAGACCTGTTGGCGTGCAGCCTTTTTCCCTCTCTCCAGGCGCAGCTCAATCTCATCTTCCAGCTCTTCAGGGTCGAGCTCCCTACCCGCGTCTGCTTGGATCTCGGCGATCATGCGAACACGTTTGGCATGTCTAGTGTCAGAACCTGATGGTCTCTGACCATGCTTGTCCTTGTAAGGCCATGGCTCATCGTCATCCATTGTGACTTTACCGATTGCAGATGTATCTGCACTCATGGCTAAACTCCTCGCTTGTCAGCGCGTTCGCGCAGAAAGGTGAAAATTTCGTTGGTGATTGCTTCTACATTCTCAACCGCAGAATCCAGGTTGGAGCCTTGGTAGCGCGCTGGCAGATCAACATAGTCGCCTCCTGCGGAAACCATTGATTTGAAGATCGGCCGATGCGCCAACTGCGCACGCATAAGGGGGGCATTGTTCTCTACCAGAACCTGGCGCATGTCCTTGCTGATATTCGCCTCGATTGGGCCTGCTTCAGTGAATGTCAAAAGCACGCGGGCGTCGATATCACGTCCAAGAATCTTGCTGCGTGATCGAACCCGCTTCAGAACCTGGACGGCCGCCTTTACATCGGGGAGGGATGCTTGACCTGGGATCACGACTAGGTCGCTCACCAGAATTGCGTCAATGATGCTTGCATCGTCAGAGCCTTCGACATCGATCAGAACGACATCGTATTCGTCGGCGGCATCCAGGGCTTGCTCTGTGATCTCTTCGCGTTCGACATGTTGAACGGTGATGTTCTCTGGGATCTCTTTGATATCCGACCAGCCAGATAGCCACTTCTTCGGATCGCTATCCAGGATCAGGACCCGCTTGCCGGCCCGTGCTGCCTCAAGAGATGTGAGAATACATGTAGTGCTTTTTGCGCAGCCGCCCTTCGAGTGTCTTTGCCCCGTAAAATTGGGCCACTACTTTGGTCGAGAGGGGGAACAAGGGATGGCTCGGAAGCGATACTCGGACGAAGACATTCTGAAGCTG
>NZ_WQGD01000054.1:0-1652 GCF_013034475.1 Ruegeria sp. HKCCA6837 | reverse complement strand
CCAATCCCGGAACTTTATGTGTCCTATGAGTCTGCTCAGAAACTTAAGTTCGAAGCTTCTGATCTGACCAGCCATGACCTGAGCCCGCGTCAGATCTGCGATCTGGAGCTTCTGATGAATGGCGGGTTCAACCCGCTCAAGGGGTTTCTGACCGAAGCTGATTACAACGGCGTGGTGGAGGACATGCGCCTGGCTGACGGCACGCTCTGGCCGATGCCGATCACGCTGGATGTGAGCGAAGACTTCGCCGACAGTATCGAGCTGGGCCAGGACATCGCCCTGCGTGACCAAGAGGGCGTGATCCTCGCCACCATGACCGTCACCGATCGCTGGACGCCGGACAAGGCGCGTGAGGCCGAGAAGGTGTTTGGCGCCGATGACGATGCGCATCCTGCGGTCAACTACCTGCACAACGTGGCCGACAAAGTCTATCTGGGTGGCCCCGTGACCGGCATCCAACAGCCCGTTCACTATGACTTCCGCGGCCGCCGCGACACGCCAAACGAACTGCGCGCCTATTTCCGCAAGCTGGGCTGGCGCCGCATCGTGGCCTTCCAGACCCGCAACCCGCTGCACCGCGCGCATCAGGAACTGACCTTCCGCGCCGCGAAGGAAGCACAGGCCAACCTGTTGATCCACCCGGTTGTCGGCATGACCAAGCCGGGCGACGTGGATCACTTCACCCGCGTGCGGTGTTATGAGGCGGTGCTGGACAAGTACCCGGCGTCCACCACCTCGATGAGCCTGCTGAACCTGGCCATGCGCATGGCTGGCCCGCGCGAGGCGGTCTGGCACGGGCTGATCCGCGCCAACCACGGCTGCACGCACTTTATCGTTGGCCGCGACCACGCAGGCCCGGGCAAAAACAGCCAGGGCGAAGATTTCTATGGCCCGTACGACGCGCAGGACCTGTTCCGCCAGTATCAGGATGAAATCGGCGTCGAAATGGTCGATTTCAAACACATGGTCTACGTCCAGGAACGCGCCCAGTACGAACCCAATGACGAGATCAAAGACAAGGATAAGGTGACAATCCTTAACATTTCCGGAACGGAACTGCGCCGCCGTCTGGCCGAGGGTCTGGAAATCCCCGAATGGTTCAGCTTTCCCGAAGTTGTGGCCGAGCTGCGCAAGACCAAACCTCCGCGCAGCCAGCAGGGCTTTACCGTGTTCTTCACCGGCTTCTCAGGCTCGGGCAAATCCACCATCGCCAACGCGCTGATGGTCAAGCTGATGGAGATGGGCGGACGCCCGGTGACGCTGCTGGATGGCGACATCGTGCGTAAGAACCTGTCGTCCGAACTGGGCTTCTCGAAAGAGCACCGCGACCTGAACATCCGCCGGATCGGCTATGTGGCGTCCGAGATCACCAAGAACGGCGGCATCGCCATCTGCGCGCCCATCGCGCCCTACGCCACCACGCGCCGTGCCGTGCGCGAAGAGATCGAACAGTTCGGCGCCTTCTGCGAAGTGCATGTCGCCACCACCATCGAGGAATGCGAACGCCGCGACCGCAAGGGCCTGTACAAGCTGGCCCGCGAGGGCAAGATCAAAGAGTTCACCGGTATTTCCGACCCTTATGACGTGCCGGAAAACCCTGAACTGAGCGTCGAAACCGAAAATGTCGAAGTCGACAACTGCGCTCATCAGGT
>NZ_WQGD01000053.1:0-1811 GCF_013034475.1 Ruegeria sp. HKCCA6837 | reverse complement strand
CCGAACTTGATAGATTCGAAAAAAGGTTGCTATTGGGAAATGCGCATGACACGCCGACTTGCCGCCATACTTGCCGCCGATATGGTCGGCTACTCACGGCTTATGGCGGCTAACGAGGCGGGAACACTTGCTCGTCTCAAAGACCTACGACGGGACATCATCAATCCAAGTATCGAAAGTGCCGGAGGTGAGATTATCAAGCTTACCGGTGATGGCCTGTTTGCACTTTTTAGCTCGGTCGTTTCTGCCGTTGAGGCCGCAGCGACGCTCCAGAAGGCGCTGCACGCCGCCGAAGCCGAGAGCCCCACCGAAAGCCGGA
Source organism: Ruegeria sp. HKCCA6837 (assembly GCF_013034475.1). Taxonomy (NCBI): domain Bacteria; kingdom Pseudomonadati; phylum Pseudomonadota; class Alphaproteobacteria; order Rhodobacterales; family Roseobacteraceae; genus Ruegeria; species Ruegeria sp. HKCCA6837. Next base: position 1,492 of record NZ_WQGD01000053.1, on the reverse strand, counting down.
TCAGCTTCCGAATAGGGTTGCACATTGGAGACGTAATCTTGGACGAGGGCGACATTTATGGCGAGGGTGTTAATCTTGCCGCAAGACTCGAAGGCATCGCTGACCCAGGCGGTGTCATACTGTCTGACGACGCATGCCGGCAGGTTCGAGGCAAAATCGAACACGACATCATAGACCTTGGCGAAGTAGCGCTCAAAAACATCTCCGAGCCAGTTCGCGCCTACAAATTGGCGATGGAGGGCAAATCAGATTCCACGCAAAACCAATCTCAACCCACTGACAAACCCTCCATCGCTGTCTTGCCCTTCCAGAACATGTCCAATGATCCAGAACAGGAATACTTCTGTGACGGCGTTTCCGAAGACATCATCACAGAGCTCTCGCGCTTTCCCGAGCTTTTCGTCATCGCCCGCAACTCCTCATTTTCGTTCAGGGGTCGCCCCGTCACCCATATAGATATCGCTCGTGAACTCGGTGTTCGTTACATGCTAGAGGGTAGCCTCCGTCGAGCCCAAAACCGCGTACGCATTACTGCCCAACTCATCGACTGCACAAATGGAGCCCATGTTTGGGCCGAGCGCTACGACCGCACGCTAGACGACATCTTCGCGTTACAGGATGAGATTACACGCAGCGTGGTCGGCGCCATCGCCCCCCAGATATCCATTGCCGAAATAGATCGCGCGTCTGTGGCTCGAGATATCGACTTCAACTCCTACGACCTCTCGCTACGTGCAATGGCGATTTTCTACGCGGGAGGCTTCTACTCTCAGGATAAGTTCGATGAGGTCATATCGGTCTCTGATCGCGCCATTGATCTCGACCCGCGCAACGTCCAGGCCCATTGGATCAAAGCGTTTGCCTACCTGATGCGTTATCTATACCAGTTCGATGAGGACCCCACCGAAAACCTGGGCCTAGCTGATAAAAGCGTTGAACCTCTGTTTCTTGGTGGTCAACTCGACCCGCGCGCCTTATGCGTTCGCGGTATGGTTCGTCATTTCCGTGGAGATTTTGACGGGGCCAACGCCGACTTCAGTTTGGGCTTCACACTGAACCCGAACTTTGCCCGGAACATCTTCTTCATGGCCTGGCATGAATCTTTGGTCGGCCGAACCACACAGGCGCGCGAACATGCCCACCTTGCCCTCCAGCTTTCCCCACGCGACACTGACCTCTGGGTAGGAGACGCCTATCTGGCGCTCGCCCAAGCTGCCTTCGCCGACGCTGATTTTGAAGACGCAATGCGTTGGGGTGAGCACGCCATTCAGATGACGCCGCGTGCGCCGATCCGCCGGGCTCTTATGATCGCCAGTGCCGCCCACCTCGGGCACGCCGAAGCAGGCCTGCCACATGAGCAGGCGCTGGCGGATTTCGCCCCAGCGTTCCTAGACAGCATTGTCTCCGGAGCTTTGATCCTCTTCCGTCTACCCGAACACAATGCGCTTTTGGTCGAAGGCTTGAAGAAAGCTGGTGTTAAGCCGTAGAGTTG
>NZ_WQGD01000052.1:0-1877 GCF_013034475.1 Ruegeria sp. HKCCA6837 | reverse complement strand
GAGCCCAAAGCGACCCTGAGAAATAACGCATATCATCGCCCGAGGTGAAAGTAGTTAGCGCGCTTCAGGTTGGGTCTTGGCAGAATATCGAAAGGCGGGAACGTCTTACATGTCTACCGTTCGATCATAAGTCTACGCTATTGTAACCCATTTAGGCCTCTAAGCTTGGATCGGATCAGCTGGCAGACCTATCGCCTCTCTGATGTGGTCAGGCAGATGAAGGTTTTGTGCCAGGATATCCGCTTTTTCAGACAGCGCTTTAGCACGTTCTGCAGCAGTTTCCGCTTTGGACTGCATTCCCGACTTCTTGAGTATCCACGCCTTAACTAACCAGAAGTGTCTGCAGTAGGGACGCATTTCAGTTGCGTCTGAAATTGCTTCGATAGCGAGTTGCTTATCACCTGCCATCATGTGGGCAATCGAAAGGGGATAAAGCCGGTGCGGAAGAAACGGATCCTCGCTGGAACGACGCACGGCCTTCGCTAAACTCTTCCGAGCAGCTTCCCAGTTGCCGGCAATAACTTCGGTGTAACCGCTTGCCTCCATGCCCAACACGTAGCTAGGGTTCAGACGGAAAATTCTATCAATGTCCTTCCTCGCACCATGCAGATCACGCGCGAGGCGCGCACGCACCTGTGCCCTCGTGTACCAGCAATAGTCGGAGCGAGGAGCTGCCTGTACAGCCTTGTTCGAAGACTCGATGATCCGCGTGCGCAGATCAGGGTCAGGCTCGCGATAGCATGCTTCCAAGGGGTACAGTTTGGCTTCACACCACATCGCAAGCCCGGATCCGTTCTCGGGATCAAGTCGAAGCGCGCGCTCAAGCAATTTACCCGCATGATTATAGTCCTCGATGGTGGCACGATAAAACAGCATTGCCGCTCGGGATCTCAACTCACTTGGACTCAGTTGATCGTCTGGAATGTCGCTCAGTCGGTCACCGTCAAATGCGTTGATCTGCAGACGTAAATCGTTTGAGAGCTGTTCTGCAGCCCGATCGCTTAATTCAAACAAATCCTCTGAACTTCCGTTTAAGAAGCGCGACCAAGTTACCTGTCCATCTCCCAAGCGGGTAAGGCTGGACGAGATCCTTGCTTCGGTCTCCCGGCAGCGCAACCTGCACCTCAGGCTGTAAGTTGCTTTGGTCTCGGATGTTGAATCTGTTGCAATTACACGCACACCAGTGCGACGCGAAAGACTGTGAACCAATTGCTCCTGCAGGTCAGCACAAACCTCAAGCGTCTCTCTCGTTTCGGGAGCACTTGTGACCGGCTCGACTGCAATAGAAGGCAACTCGGTATGTTCAATTTCACGCTGCGTGGCGGGCCGCCATTGAAACCCATTCACAGGAAGAGCAAGGTTCTTTAAATCGAACGTACCAGCATCGCTGAAACCCGCTGAGAACTTTTTGTCCAACTGCCGCCTAAGGTCTTCGGAGATCATCACACCACCGGGTGGTGCTTCGGTTTGCAGGCGTGCGGTGATGTTTATACCGGCGCCATAAATGTCGGCCTCGTCTTGAACGATCTCCCCGAGATGAGCTGCCATCCTCAGCCTGATTTTCTCATGGTCGACCAATGAAAGTTGCACAAATTGAGCGGTTTCGATTGCCGCTGACACTGAAGGAAAGGCAATTATCCATCCATCACCCATACGCTTCAGTATCTCGCCGCCTCTTCGTACGGCCTCTGGTTCCAGTAGTTTATCCCGAAGTTCGCGGATCAGCCCGATTGCGAGTGACTGATCCGCCTCCATTGCGGACGTATAGCCGACCAGGTCGGCCATCAAGATCACGGCAAGGCGAGCTCTCATAAAGCAAGGTTAAAACAACGCTCGGGCATTGTCATCTTTTGAAAACCTGCGATGCGATCTCGGGG
>NZ_WQGD01000051.1:0-1996 GCF_013034475.1 Ruegeria sp. HKCCA6837 | reverse complement strand
GCTCGTCAGGCTCATAACCTGAAGGTCAGAGGTTCAAATCCTCTCCCCGCAACCACTTGGGTCGAACAAGCCGCCTCAGGGCGGCTTTGTTCATTTTGGGCCAACCCAATCATTGCTGCCAGGGCACCCTCCAGTTCGATCTGAACGCCCTCTTTGGTGTGCTCGACCGTGACACGTTCGATAAGGCCCCGGATGATCTCCAAAGCCCCGGTGCGGATCGAAGGTTCCAATAGCGCTTGTGCAAGATCGGCGACCTTGGAGCGATAAAGTTCCGACAGGTTCGGGTGCAGTCGCACCGGCGAAGGCTTAGGTTCGAAGAGCTTTGCGTCAAGCTCGGCTATCTGCGCTTCGAGTTCTTCGAGCCGCGTTTGAAGCCCGGGGGTGCGAATGCCCTCAGCGATTGCGTCATAAAACCCATTCAGTTTGCGTGCAGCTTTGTCCCGTTCGGATTGTAGACGGGTCCGGGCTGCCTCCTCTGTACCAGCTTCTGCGTTGGCGGCTTCGTTGAAGGATTTGATAAAAGCGGCCACTGCGTCGGGCTGCATCAGACGCTGACGAAGCAAATCCAAAACGGCGTCTTCCAGGACATTGCGGCGAATGGATTGCCTGTGCGTGCAGGTGCCGAGTTTGCGGGCGGCTGAACAGGCGAGGTAATCGCGCCCGACAGTGGCGAGTGGCCCACCGCAGTTGCTGCAGAATACTAGACCTGTCAGAAGGTGCTTTTTGCGACGCTTCTCCCAAAACTTGGTTTGCTTGATGGCTTTGACGCGGGGATCAGCCTCGATCTCGCCTTGCCGCTGCTTGACCGCCTCCCAAAGTTCATCCCCGACGATCCGCAGCTCAGGGACCTCCGCGATGATCCATTTGGACGGATCGTTGAGACGGGAAACACGTCTGCCGGTCTCCGGGTCCTTGATGTAGCGCAGCCGGTTCCAAACAAGGCGGCCGATGTAGAGCTCATTGTTGAGAAGGCCCGTCCCACGCACTCGGTGCCCCCGGATGGCGGTGTCACGCCATAACTTGCCACGGGGACCGGGAATACCTTCGGCGTTCAGGCGGCGCGCAATGGCTTTCGGGGAGTGCCCTTCGGTGAAGTCATGTAACACCCGCCGGACGATCCCAGCTTCTGCTGCGTTGATCACTCGTTCCCCCGTGACGGGTTGGCCGTCGGGCCCGAGACGCCGGACGACATCATAACCGTAGCTGTTACCACCGCCGGAACGGCCAAGCTCGACACGCCCGCGCAAACCACGCCGGGTTTGGTCGGCCAGGTCTTTGAGGAACAGTTGGTTCATGGTGCCTTTGAGACCTACGTGCAATTCGCTGATCTCGCCCTCAGCCAGCGTCACGATGCAAACCCCTGCAAAGCTTAGCCGTTTGAAGATCGCAGCGATGTCTGCCTGGTCCCGGCTCAACCGATCCAGCGCCTCTGCCAAGATCAGATCAACCCGTCCTTCCTGGGTTGCATTGAAGAGCGCTTGCAGCCCGGGACGCAACATGGACGCACCAGAGACCGCCCGATCCGAATAGGCGTCGACAACAGTCCAGCCTTCCCGCTCTGAACGTTCCCGGCACAAACGCATCTGGTCATCGATAGATGCGTCACTCTGCATCTGGCTGGAGAAGCGGGCATAGATTGCGACTCGGGTCATCGACAGACCTTTTTCTTCTGGTTGATCAGATCCGCGTAGTCGCGGCCTGCTTCAATGGTTTGGGCGTGAATGTAGTGATGCTCTGCCGTTCCGAAGCTCGTATGAGCCAATATTGGTCGGATCAGCTTTGCGTGTTCCGGAGAGGAGCGCGCCAATGTCGTTGCGGCGGCATCCCGGAAGAAATGCGGTGGAATGCGGCGACCCGTCAGCTTCAGGGTCTGCTCCGCGATCCGGGGGCTCAGCGCATCTTGCTTTAATGGTGCGCCTGTCCTGCCGACCCACAAGACATTGTCTAGCCCCCGTGTTCTGGGCCATTTCGGACTAGAGTTTCGGGGACTGGTGGG
>NZ_WQGD01000050.1:0-3250 GCF_013034475.1 Ruegeria sp. HKCCA6837 | reverse complement strand
ACAATGCGCTTTTGGTCGAAGGCTTGAAGAAAGCTGGTGTTAAGCCGTAGAGTTGGTCAGGATGCCAAAGCTCGAAACTATCGCAGACAAATCGTGCCAAGGGCCAATCCAATTTTAGCGCAATGTCCTCGAAAGGTTCTAAGCAATCGCTCATTGCTTCAATCGGCGACGACTGTTTCCAGCCCAAAGCAGACATCCAAAATAGATATTAGATAAGGTAGAACCTTACCATTCGCCTTACGTACGCAGCCCTAACGCCACGAGCCGGTTTCGGAGCCAAAAGCGGCAGCCCAATACATAGAGCCTCCGCTGCATATTTGTTGAAAACTGAGCACCAAATCTATTTGGAATCCAATCCTACGTCTCCGCTCGGGTCGAAGGGAAGATTTGGTAATTGCTCAATGAAGTCCAACAATCCGAAAGGCAGATTATTTAGTGCTTCGGGCGGATTGCTTAGCGCCACTGTCTCAGGCCTTGCGTTTTCAATCCCGGTGTAGGCGGGGCCATAGGCACGGGGCAAGTGAGGATATCTTGCAATCCACTGCTCGTGCCGTGCTCGCATACGACGGAAAGGCTCCTTGAAGTGGAAACCGCCGACAACAATCGGATTAACCTCGCGGTGGTCATTCAAGAGGTCAAAGACTGAAGTGATACCAGCCGACGCTTGCGAGGGGTCAGAAGATATCCAGTGCATCTTGTAGTGATCTTTCACACTCGCTCCGAGGTTTGGACCGGAGTAGATCATTACGCTGTCTCGACGGCTGAAACTGTCGCCATTGATCAACAAAGAAGTTTGATCGACGCCATCAATCACGCGGTCTTTTGGAACAAATTCTAAAGCGCCGCCAATGCGCGCAAATGTCGTGAATAGGTCCGTGACATGGATGATGTCTCCGACAATCTGCCCTTCCTCGATCATCCCAGGCCACCAAGCTTGAGCAGCGACGCGGACGCCGCCTTCAAGAAAGTCACCCTTGCCACCTCGGAACGGCCCTTCCCCAAGGCCTGCCCCAGCGGGAGGATTATGGGTCATCGGGCCGTTGTCTGACATAGCGATTACAAGCGTGTTCTCGGCTATGCCCAACTCATTGAGAAGAGAAATTAACTGTCCGACGTCTGGGTCAAGGTATTTGTGATAAGCCTCTCCGACCAGACCACGTTGCAGTGTTTCTTTATTGGGATCTGGCAAAAAGCTGATCCACATCGGCCACCATGCAGCATAGAAAGGGTTTCCTTCCTCGGCGTTTCTTCGAATGAAATCGAATGTTCGGTCCCGCGCTTCGGCGTCAAATGCGCGGTAGCATTCGTTTGACGTGCCGCACCATTCTCGCGTGGGCCCACCCTTTGTGCCTTCGACGTAAAAGACATAGCCATCCTGAAGAAACTCTTTGTCTTTCTGGTACGGGTTCTCGGGCAGTAACTCAGTCTTCAACCCTACAACTGCGTTGGCGGCTTCGGCTTCGATGTTCCAAAGACTCGTCGATTGGTTGTAGAGCGCAGTAAACGCTTCGTCGTATCCTTGATTGTGCGGATAGGCCTCTTCGATATCGCCGAGGTGCGTTTTTCCAAAAAACCCAGTCGCATACCCGGCGTCACTCAATACTTCCGCAATCGTGATATTTTCGGCCGCAATTCCTTCGTATTCTACAGGAAAACCGACAGAAAACATGCTGGACCGCACAGCATATTGACCCGTCCAAGCTGCGGCCCTTGTAGGTGTGCATGCGGGCTCGGTGTACATGCGCGTAAACAGCATGCCTTCTTCCGCCATCTGATTGAGGTTTGGTGTCTCATATCCACGGATTTGCTGCATGGCTGGGATGCCGACTGCGCCGAACGGTTGGTCGTCCCACATCAAATGAATCAAGTTGGGGGGTGTCTGATACTTCTCCCGCAACTCGGCGAGCTTTGCGTCAAGTTGTTGATCTTCTACTTGCCACACTGATCCATTTTGAGCCTCGAGAATAAAATATTCCGCATCGTGGACAATTCCTTGGTCTTGAGATGCCGCTTGCGATGCACATCCAAGTGTAAGTAAGAGCCCAGCCTTCCAACTGAGAGAATTGTTGCGTGTTTCGAATTGCACTGACACCTCCACTGGCCTGGGTCACTCTTTTGTCGATTGGAATATTAACTTACGCATATATCATACTTAACGGATGTATCATTTGATCTTATCCGTTTGAGGTTGCGACAAAGCCCCTTTATCCCGTAATGCTGTCACTCGCCGTAGATCTGTGAATGGCAGTTCCGATCCCGAACTGGCGGGCACAGTATCCGAATGATGCGCTGACAATGTCTCATTGGTTTCCGCTGCTCCAGCCTCAAATCTGTGCAAATCGTCCCGATATCCTTTTCTGCCAAACCGAATGGGGCCTCGGCAAAAGGCCACTGCCGATCAGAACCTGTAAGTTGCTCCAATCACTGGCCCGGATTGACTGAATTTGAAATCATTGCCGTCAATCTCATGGTCGAAGTCAATGTATCGATATCCACCGCGGATCACCCATCTGTCATTGATGGCATAATCAGCTGTCAAAAAAACCTGCCAGGTTTCGCTGTCATTACTGAAGCCGCCGTAGTCAACGAATCCGGTTGCTGTCCATTTTTCGGAAAGGACAAAGCGCGCCCGTACACCAATGACCGGATCGGTCCAGCTATCGTCTACGGAAGTTGTACGACCCGGCGCTGAACCCGGTGTGAGCGTGAAATCTGTTTCGGTGCTGAACCATCTGAAACCGCCCGCAATGTCAAGTTGCACAGTAGGATCTTCGTAGACGCGGTAAGCGACGTATCCGCTTAGGAATTGTGTAGTGAACGATGTGTCGAGATCAGCCGCCGCCGGGCCGGACCCACTGTTACTGAAGGACAAATCCGTATAATTGTAATCCGCTAGCAGACTCCACCGCCCGTTGGAAGCTGCAAACGCTCCCATAAACGCGAAATCCAGATTGTCCAGAGCGTCAGAGAAACTTAGCGTGCCATCCAATGTTCCTGCGGGTGTTTCGACAGATGTTTCCGTTTCCGGCATGAAAAGGTAAAGTGTGGCTTCGTAGGACCAGTCGTTTTGCTGTGCCGAGGCAGTCGTGCCAAAAACTCCAGCCAAGACTATACCAGCACCCATAAATCCCAATCTCATGGACAATTCGTCCCTCCAGTGTCTTAAGTGTGATTTAGCAACTTGTTGAGCTAGAATGTCTAGCCCCCGTGTTCTGGGCCATTTCGGACTAGAGTTTCGGGGACTGGTGGG